>CABUUB010000004.1 GCA_902494625.1 uncultured Collinsella sp. | reverse complement strand
GGTCGGTGACGAGCGCGCGAGCCGCGGCAACGCGCTGCTGCTGACCGCCGGACATCTGGTAGGGATACTTGTCGAGCACCTGACTGATGGACAGGCGCGCTGCCACATCCTGCACGCGGGTCGAGATCTCTGCCGAGTTTGTGCGGGCAATGGTGAGCGGCAGGGCGATATTCTCGCGTGCCGTGAGCGTATCGAGCAGGTTGGAGTCCTGGAAGATAAAGCCGAGCTCCTCGCGGCGGAACTGCGAGAGCTTGGCCTGCTTCATGCGCGTCACGTCCTGCCCGTTGATGCGGATCGTGCCACTTGTGGCGCTATCGATGGTCGACACGCAGTTGAGCAACGTCGACTTGCCCGAGCCCGAAGCGCCCATGATGCCAACGAATTCACCGCGGTTGACGGTAAAGCTGACGTCGTTGAGCGCGCGGGTCACGTTGCCTAGCGCTCCGTATACCTTTTCGAGATGCGCGACCTCCAGTACCGGGGTCGCCATGTGCGTGGTTTGCATACCGAGTCCTTTCTTGCGATTAGTCTACGGCATCTATAGTCGCAAGAAGACGAGTCGGCTACCATCGATATGGCTTACGCTTGCCTTACCGTTGTGTAAGGTACGGGTAGCTACCCTGCCGCGTGTTGATGTTAAGAGAGGACTCCTGTTGAAGACTGTTCATGTTGCCGCTGGGATCATTCGCAAGGAAGGATCTGACGAGCTGCTTGCCGTGCAGCGCGGCTACGGCAACATGCAGGGACTATGGGAGTTTCCCGGCGGCAAGCTCATGCGCGGCGAGACACCCGAAGACGCCGTGCGCCGCGAGCTCATGGAAGAGCTGCAGGTAAAAGTCACCAACCTGCGCGATTTCTATACCGTTGAGTACGACTACCCCGATTTCCATCTCTCCATGGAGTGCTACTACTGCTCGCTCGCTGATGAATCCGATGAGCCTCAGAAGCACGACCGCCAGCTCGATATCCGCTGGATTCCGCGCACCTCGCTTGCCACGGTGGAATGGATGCCCGCCGACAAGGGGCTTATCGATGCTCTGATTGAGTTGAAGGAAGATCGGCTTGAGGCCAACGGCACTGCCAACGACGCCGAGGCCACCGCGACCGACGAGCCCGCCACCAAGCCCAAGCGCGCACCTAAGCGCCGCAGCAAGAAGCGTCCCAAGCCCGGTCTACTCGACGGCATCGATACCTCGGACCTCTCCGCTGACGAGCGCGAACTGGTCCGCCGTCGCGCCGCTATAAAAAAGTCTATGAAGGGCAACAAACGCGCCAACACCAAGCCCGAGCTGCTCGTTCGCCAGCGCCTGCGCGCCGCGGGCCTTACGGGCTATCGCTTGGAATGGAAGGTTCCCGGAAAACCCGACATCGCCTTCCCCGGCCGCAAGATCGCCATCTTCGTCAACGGCTGCTTTTGGCACCGCTGCCCTAAGTGCAACCCAAGTCAGCCCAAGCGCAACGTTGAGTTTTGGGAGGCAAAGTTCCGTCGCAACGTCGAGCGCGACCGAGCAGCCATCAATGCGCTCACCCAAATGGGTTGGACGCCCATCACCATCTGGGAATGCGAACTCAAAAAGGACCGCATCGACGCCACGATGGAAAAGGTCATCGAGCAGGTGCGCGCCGCAGAGCCGCGGCGCTAACAGCGAGCATTCACACGCTCCGCACGTCCGCGCCACATCCGCGCCACAAACCTTAGAAAGCCCTTAAGCTCAAAACCTTTCAAGAGTGTTACTCGATAGCTTTTACCTGCGATTTCATCGCAACGTCAAACCTCATTAAGCCTTTCTTTAGCGCTTCTTTGCAGCAGCCGCGGCATAATACTGCCAGCGCACGGGACCTAGCAGCATACCCCGAGCGCAATCTTTTGGTGGACATCGAGGAGGCCGCATAAGCATGCATTCTTCCAATGACGCAGCACAGCAGCCATCCCTAAAACATGCAAACCTTTTCTCCTTCCCCCCGACACAGAGAAACGGTCTCCTCGACTCCCCCACCACAAAAACCAAGCGCTCAGCCGATCAGAGCCTCAACTTACGAGCATCCTTCGAAAAGCTCCAAGCATCCCTAGACAAGGCGTTCCCCGAACAGGCAAGAGCAATCTAAGCCCATCGCGCTTTATACTGATGCCATGCGAAACATGGATCACATAGAATTGCACCGCGGAGGACGCGAGGAAGCGTTTCCCGAGACCGCCGAAGACTGGCCCTATATTGCCGAACACGCAGAATTCGCTCGCTATCCGGGCAATTCCGTCCCCTGGCACTGGCATTCCGAAGTTGAGCTTTTCTACATGGAGCAGGGAGCGATTGACTATCGAACGCGCGCGGCTCATGAGCACGTACGCTTTGAGGAAGGATCCGCCGGCTTTATCAACGGCGGCGTTTTGCACAGCACGCTGCAATCGCCCAATTCGGCGCCAGCCATTCAAATGCTGCATATCTTTCAGCCGTCGATGCTCGGCGATCCCGCGGGACGCCTTCAAAAGCGCTATATCAATCCTTTGCTGCAATGTCGAGGCGTCGATGTGCTCAAATGGTCGCCCACCAACCCCGACGATATGCCCTTTATCGATTTGCTAAAGAGTTCCTTTAACCACGACCTTAAACGGCCGCAGAACGAGATGGCGCTTCGGAATAGCTTGTCAGAGCTCTGGATTCAGATTTACGCCAAGGCCGAACCGCTCTTTTCCTCCGACAACGCCTCTTGGATGACCAACCGCGACGTACAGTTCAAGGCAATCCTGGACTATATCCGCGCAAACTATGCAGCCGCTATAGATGTGCCCCAGATGGCATCTGCAGCCGGCGTAAGCGAAAGAGAGTGTTACCGCATTATCGAAGCTTGCGCAGGAACGACCCCGGCGGCATATCTGCGCGCATACCGCGTAAACCGTGCTTGCGAACTTTTGGCACACACCACGCGAACGGTCCAGACAGTCGCGCGCCAATGCGGCTTTGCGACAGCAAGCCATCTTGGCCAGGTATTTAAAGAACAAATGGGGTGCACTCCTTCGAGCTATCGAGCAGCGAGGCAGAATCTCGATAGCACCAGGCAGAAATCCCGCTAGCCTTTCTTCTGTCACCGCATCAAACTTGCAGGCAAACAACAGAGAGGAGCAACCATATGAAGCACTTTGACCATATCGTATTTGACGTTGATGGGACATTGGCAGATACAGAAGAAAGCGTTCTATCATCGCTTGGCCAGATTATCCAAGAAGAAACCGGCAAAACGCTCCCCCGACACGAGCTTGAATTTGCCCTCGGCATACCCGGCAAGAACGCCCTTGAGAAACTTGGGATCTACTCACAGGCAACGCTGGATCGCTGGTGCCAAGTTGCCGCCAGCTTTAAAAGCACCATCAGCGTGTTTCCCGGCTTGCACGAAGTTATCGCAACACTCTCCGACAACGGCTGCAAACTTGGCATCGTCTCCTCACGTGCGCGCAATGAATACGCAGAAGAAATTGCACCCCTTGGCTTCGATAAGTATTTTGAGCACATCATCCTTGTCGAAGACACAACCGAACATAAACCCGCACCCGCTCCCATGCTCGAATATCTCCGGCGTACGGGCGCGAATCCTGGCAACGTCGTCTACGTTGGCGACACCGTCTACGACGAACAATGCGCAACTTCAGCAGGGGTCAGTTTTGCCAGAGCAGCATGGGGATCACACCAAGATATCCCAAATGCCACCTACAACCTCAAAACCCCCAACGACCTGCTAACCCTAACAACCAAGTAACCCCCGCGCCCCACCCTTTCAGCCCCAACGCCACAAGGGCGATTGAGCAGGACGGCTTGGGCGGGTCCCCGTACTTAGTTTCCAAAATCATTCCGCAGCGCGAAGGCCCCCGTTGCCAACGCTTCGTAGAAGCGAGGCAACGGGGGCCTTCATGCGCGAGGACGTTTTGGAAACTAAGTACGGGGACCCGCCCAAGCCGTCCGGTGGGATCAGAGTACCCTTGCTGTTACTCTGCTTTGCCCACAGAGTTGAGGTTGGTCATGCGGATCTTAACCAGCTCGGTGATCTCACGCATGCCCTCCTTGGCCGGCTTCTTGGGATCGAAGCAGGCGGGGTTCTCGGCCATGTAGACCATGAAGCCCTTGGTGTAGGCCTGACGCAGCTCGGTAGCGTAGTTAACCTTGCAGATGCCGTTCTTCACAGCCTCGGCAACCTGCTCATCGGGCACACCGGAGGTGCCGTGCAGAACCAGCGGCACGTCGACGGCGTCGCGGATGGCCTTGACCACGGACTGCTCGATGTGCGGATCGCTCGTGTACACGCCGTGGCTGGTGCCAACGCCAATGGCCAGCGAGGTGCAGCCGGTGCGCTCGACGAACTCCTTGGCCTCGGCAGGATCGGTGTAGGGGCTCTCGCCCTCAACCGCGGGACCGTCGTCCTCCTTGCCGCCAACCTTACCGAGCTCAGCCTCGACGGGCACGCCCATGGCGCGGCCAGCGTCGGCGACGGACTTGGTCAGGGCGATGTTGTCCTCGAAGGACTCGTGCGAACCGTCGATCATGACAGAGGTGTAGCCCGTGCGGAAAGCCTGCATGCAGCGGTCATAGCCATCGCCGTGATCGAGGTGCAGAGCGACGGGCACGGAAGCGCGCTCGGCGGCAGCCTTGACCATGCCGTAGAAGTAGTCCAGACCAGCGGTCTTGATGGTGCCCGGGGTGGTCTGCATGATGACGGGGGACTTGGTCTCCTCGGCAGCGGCCAGAACGGCCATAACAAACTCGAGGTTCTCGACGTTGAAAGCGCCAACAGCGTAGTGGCCGGCCTGAGCGTCCTTGAGCATCTTTTCGGTGGTAACAAGTGCCATGAGCGTTTGCTCCTCTCCCTCGCCCGCATCTGGACATCGGGCGTAGTTGTTCACAAGGCGTTTTACCTTGCGTTTTTCTGCGTTCATTGTATGAAATTCAGCGTCTTTGCACGTGCGAGATATTGAGCCCATGCAGGTCAATACAGTCGTTTTTGAAAAGTAAACGGAAGGAATTGGAGCCGAGTGGACATGTTCGATATTGAATTTTGGGCGTTCAGCGTCTTTCTTTTATAGAAAAGATAAGTAATCGAAAGGTGTTTTCTTACTCAAAAAGAAAATGAACGAAAATGGAGTCAACACAATTCCTGCAAATTTCAGTTGAGGATGGAGCAGCTATGGCCCATGTAACAACCCGAGCCTTCGCCGACGAGCGTCGTGCCGCCATCATGGAGATGCTTGAGCATAACGCCTCGGTGCAGGTAGCAGAAATCGCCCAGACCTTTGGCGTGTCCTCCGTCACCGCCCGCGCCGACCTAGACGCGCTCGCCGAAGCAGGCAAGCTGCGCCGCACACATGGCGGCGCTGTGTCGCTCCACAAACGCCTAACCGTCTCCACGCAGGATCGCCGCATCAATGTCAACGTCGCCGCCAAGCAGGCCATCGCGCAAAGCGCCATCGAGCTCGTCAATGACGGCGACACGCTGCTCGTCGACTCGGGCACCACGGCGCTCGAGTTCGTCCGGCTCCTCGATCAGCGCGACGGTATCACCGTCATCACGGCCGACATTACCATTGCCGATTACATCGACGAGAGCATGCCCTCAGTCGATGTCGTCATGCTGGGCGGGGCGCTGCGTAAAGGCCATCGTTATTTGTACGGACCGCTCACTATGCAGGCGCTCCAAATGGTCCATGCCGATCTGGCCGTCATGTGCCCCGGCGCCTTTGTCCCCAGCTGCGGCTTTACGACCGACTTTCCCCAGATGGCCGAGACCAAAACGGCCATGATCGCCGCGGCCCATCAAAGCGTCGCCCTCATGGACGCTAGCAAGGTTAACGGACGCGGCATGTACCGCTTTGCCGAGCTCGCCGACGTTGACACCATCGTGATGGACAGCGACCCCGATGATGCCGTCGCCACCTCAATCGCCGAGGCCACCGACAGCGCACGTCCAGCCCTCATCATCGCCACCAGCTAAAATAAAAACCACCACAAAGGTGCCTTTGTGGTGGTTTTGCTCGTTAAAAGCGAGATATCGCTACTTGGACAGCTCGTCGGCGAGAACCTCGATCTGAGCGCGCGAGGCGTCGTTGAGCGAGCCCAGCACGGTCACCTTGTTCTGCGCCAGGGTGATGTCCTTCATGCCCTCGAGCTCCTTGGTCATAACCTTGGCAGCGGTGGGCGCCCAGGAGCCGGCCTCAACGAGCGCCACGGTGCGGTTCTGGTAGGCATGCTCGGCAAGCGTGTGGATAAAGGTGCTCATGAACGGGAAGATCTCGCCCTGATAGGTGATGGAGGCGAGCACCAGACGGTCATAGCGGAACGCATCCTCAACGGCCTCGGCCATATCATCGCGAGCCAGGTCAAAGACGGAGACCTTCTGGCCGCGGGCCTCGAGCGCTGCGGCGAGCTCCTCAACGGCAGCCTTCAGATGGCCGTACACGCTCGCATAGGCAATCGTGATGCCCTCGTCCTCGGGCTGATAGCTCGACCAGGTGTTATAGGTGTCGAGGTAATAGCCCAGGTTCTCGGTCAGTACGGGGCCGTGGAGCGGACAGATAACCTGGATGTCCAGATCGGCGGCCTTCTTGAGCACGGCCTGTACAAACTTGCCGAACTTTCCCACGATGCCAAAGTAGTAACGGCGCGCCTCGCAAGCCCAACCCTCGGGATCCTCGATGTCGTTAGCGCCAAACTTGCCAAAGCCGTCGGCACTAAAGAGCACCTTGTCGGTAGACTCGTAGGAGAAGATCACCTCGGGCCAGTGCACGTTGGGAGCGCCGACAAACGTTAGGCTGTGACCGCCCAGATCGAGCACGTCGCCCTCTTTGACGACCATCTTGCGCTCGGGGTAGTCGGTGCCAAAGTAGTTGACCATCATGCGGAAGGCGCCCATGCTGGCCACAATCTGTGCCTGGGGATAGCGCTCCATAAAGGCGGCGATACCGGCGGAGTGATCGGGCTCCATGTGATGGACGACCAGGTAGTCGGGCGTACGGCCGTCGAGCGCGGCCTCGAGGTTGCCGAGCCATTCGTCGACAAAGCCAGCGTCAACCGAATCGGCGACAGCGATTTTATCGCCCAAGATAACATAGCTGTTGTATGCCATGCCGTTCTCGGACACGTCGTACTGGCCCTCGAACAGGTCAATGTCGTGATCGTCGACACCGATGTAGCGGATATCCTTGGTGATCTCCATCAGGCAAAGCCTCCTAGATAGACAAAAGAACCCGTCTATCATAACACTCGTCTTCATAGCCACGGCTATCTGTCAGCATCCTTATCGATTGTTATTGAGGCGGAATATACCGCCGTTTACCTGCATAAACTATGTGCGTGATATCGCCGTGCTATGTCGAATAATGAGCTGGCCGGGAATACGAATGGCAACGGTTTTGCCCGCCGTACCCGCCTCGGGAACCGCATGCTCGAATACCTCGCGTCCGCGCTGATGCAAATCGAATCGCACGGTCGTGAGCTTGTTGTGCGCCACAAAATCATCGAGCGAATCATCGACGCCCACCACACTTACGTCCTCGGGCACGCGCAAGCCACTATCGCGCAGCGCGGCAATTGCACCATTTGCCATCTGGTCGTTTGCCGCATAGATCGCCGTCATGGTGCGGTCGTGCTCGGCCAGATACCTGCCGGCTTCGTAACCGCTGTTGGCAGACCAGTCACCCTCGAGCGGCTCTACCGGCTCGATGTGTTTACGCTCGAGTGCATCTTGCCAACCGGCGCGACGAAATTGCTCGTCGACCGAAAAGGACGGGCCGCCAATATAGCGAATCTGCTCGTGCCCCAGCTCAAACAGGTGATCCATAAGCAATAACGAGCAGCCGTAATGGTCGGAATCGACCGTGGTCACGCGCGGATGCGCGTACATGGTAACGATGACCGTGCCAATGCCCGGCAGTGGATCAAACGTCTCAAAATCAGGCGCCATGCGACTCATGCCGATAATGATGCCGTCCACGGGCAGCGCGGCCATACGACGCGTGGCCTCGGCAAGCGAAAACTCCTCGGTCTTGGACATCTCGACCAGCGTGATGGCGCAATTATGCTCGCGGGCCGCGCTGGCGATGCCGTCGATCATTGAGAGGTTGCCAAACTTGGTGACATCGTTGACGCACAGGCCGACCGAATGGTAACGGCCGTCGCGCAGCGAGCGACCGGCATAACTCGGACGAAAGCCGAGCTCTTGCATCGCGGCCTGCACGCGCTGGCGCGTCTGCTCGTTAACGTCGGGCAAGCCGTTGGCGACGCGCGAAACCGTCTGCTGCGAAACGCCAGCAGCGCGGGCGACGTCGGCCATGGAGACCGGACGCGTACCTGTATCGTTGGACGGGCGCCTTGCCACTGGATCACCTTCACCCTTGCGAGATCTGAATAGCGTGAATGCCGGCCCGGGCAGAAATACACCCCGCGCCGAGGCCCGCTATCGTCGGACGCATGTTAACGTACTCTACTTTTTCTATCTGCACCTCTTCTGCTTTATAAGTCCATACGGCAGTACCGTTCACGGCTGTATTTCTACCGATTACCAGATTCTCAAATAGTGATAAGCGTTGTGTTATGAGTACGTTAACATAGCCCGTAACGTGCGGCATCGTGAACACTTGGTTTATGTCGCTTCAAGTTGTTAACGTACTCATAACGACGCAAAACTCGCCCGTGCGCGTCAAGGAAAGGACCCATATGACCGCCCCCGACGAAAAGACACTCGCCACCCTCGCCAAGTTGTTTGAGGAGGAGTTTGGCTCCATCGGCGACCGCCAGGTGCTCTACGTGCACGCGCCCGGCCGTTCCGAAATCAGTGGCAACCACACCGACCACGAGGGCGGCCACGTCATCGCCGGCTCGCTCGATGTTGCCGTTGACGGCATTGCCGTGGCGACCGACTCCAACAAGGTCCGCATCGCCGACGAGGGCTATCCTACGTTTGAGATCACACTCGACACGCTGGATATTCAAGAGTCCGAGAAGGGCACGTCCGCGAGCCTCGTCCGCGGCATGGCCCACGAAATCGCTGCTCTGGGGGTTGAGCCCCAGGGCTTCGACTTTGCCTTTACCTGCTCTGTCCCCTCGGGTGGCGGCCTTTCCAGTTCTGCCGCCGTCGAGGCCGCGTACGGTCGTGCCATGGAGACGCTCTGGGGCGCGCCCGCCATTGAGCCCGTCACGCTCGCCCAGATGAGCCAGCGCACCGAGAACAACTATTACGGCAAGCCCTGCGGTCTGATGGACCAGGCCGCTGTGTGCCTGGGCGGCCTTGCCTACATGGACTTTGAGGACCAGGCTCAGCCTAAGACCCAGAAGCTCGAGCTCAACTTTGAGGATCACGGCTATGCGCTCGTGCTCGTTAAGGTCGGTGCCGACCACGTGGCCGCCACCGACGACTACGCCGCCGTTCCGCGCGAGATGCAGGACGTCGCCGCCGAGTTTGGCAAGGCGCGCCTGTGCGAGGTAAACGTTGCCGACTTTGACGCCAAGCTCCCCGAGCTGCGCGCCAAGCTGGGCGACCGCGCCTGCCTGCGCGCCGTTCACTACTGGTACGAGAACGGCCTGGTCGACAAACGCTGGGCAGCTCTGAACGCCGGCGACATCGACCAGTTCCTGGTCCTGACGCGCGAGTCTGGCGCCAGTTCTGCCATGTACCTGCAGAATGTTGTTGCCAAGCTGGGATCTGAGCAGCCCTCGATGTATGCCCTGGCGCTGGCCGAGCACGTGCTCGACGGCCGCGGCGCCGTTCGTATTCACGGTGGCGGCTTTGGTGGCACCATCCAGGCCTTCGTGCCGCTCGACCTGGTCGACACCTTCATTGCCAAGATGAACGGCTGGCTGGGCGAGGGCTCTGCCCGTCACTACGCAATTTCTGACAAGGGGGCTTACGCGGCATGGCTGTAATGACCGACGTGCGCGAGGCCGCGCAGGGCCTCATCGAATATGCCATCCACCGATCGATGATCGGCCAGGACGATCGCATCTGGGCATACAACACCATTCTGGAGTGCATAGGCGCCACGGGTCCCGCGCTCAACATGACCTGGGCGCTGCAGAACGAGAAGCTCTCGCTCTTGCACCCCGATACGCTCCCCGATTTTGACCTGGAGGGCACGCTTGCCGCGCTTTCCGAGGTCGCCGTTGCCAGCGGTGCCGCCGAGGACACGGCATCGGGCCGCGACCGCATCGCCATGCGCATCATGGGCGCGCTGATGCCGAGACCTTCGGTTGTAAACGAGGAATTCAACGGCCGCATGGGCGTCAACGAGCCCCGCGCCGCGACCGACTGGTTCTACGGCCTGTGCTGTGACGCCGGTTACGTGCGCCGCGCCGCCATCGCGCGCAACATCAAATGGAGCACTTCCACCAACTGGGGTGACCTGGAGATCACCATCAACCTGTCAAAGCCCGAAAAGGACCCGCGCGATATTGCCGCAGCCGGTGCCGCCAAAAACACGGGCGAGAAGTATCCCGCCTGTCAGCTCTGCATCGAAAACGAGGGCTACCCCGGACGCTCCGCCGCAGCCGACGGCGGCGCTCACCCCGCCCGCCAGAATCTGCGCGTTATCCCCATCCAGCTCGACGGCGAGCGCTGGGGCTTCCAGTACAGCCCGTACGCGTACTTTAACGAGCATTGCATTGCCATGAGCTCCGAGCATCGTCCGATGCACGTGGATCGCAAGAGCCTCTCCTGTTTGCTCGACTTTGTGGACCTGTTCCCGCACTACTTTATCGGCTCCAACGCCGACCTGCCCATCGTGGGCGGCTCGATTCTGTCGCACGACCACTTCCAGGGTGGCGCACACGAGTTCCCCATGATGCATGCCGCCGAGGTCTTGCAGTTTAGCGTGCCCGGTTTTGACCAGGTCAGCGGTACCGTGCTGCGGTGGCCGCTCTCGGTGCTGCGCCTGCGCTCGCATGACCGCGCTCAGCTGCTCGACGCTGCCGAGAAGATTATCCTCGCCTGGCGCGAGTGGACCGATGAGTCGGTTGGCGTCGTCGCGCACACGGCCGACGGCGTAGCGCACAACACCGTGACGCCCGTCATCCGCCGCGTCGACTCCCGCGGCAACGCCGGCGGCGAGATCTACGAGGCCTACCTGGCGCTTCGCTGCAACATCACGACCGACGAGCATCCGCTGGGCGTTTTCCACCCGCATGCCGAGTATCACCACATTAAGAAGGAGAACATCGGCCTGATCGAGGTTATGGGCCTGGCCATTCTTCCGCCGCGCCTGGTTCCCGAGCTCGGCGCTGTCCGCGAGCACCTGCTGGCGGCCAAGGCGGATGCCAGCTACGACCTTGCCGGCGCGCTCGAGGGCGATGATCTTTGCCGCAGCCATGCCGCGTGGGCCGAGGATGTCTATGCCCGCCGTTCCGACGAGCTTACGGCGGACAACGCCATCGATATCCTGCACGAGGAGGTCGGCGTGGTGTTTGGCCACGTGCTCGACAACGCCGGCGTCTTTAAGTGGGACGAAGCCGGCCGCGCCGCCCAACAGCGCTTTATCGACTCACTGTAGAGCACAGACCCGAACGCTCAACGGCAGTCCACACGACATAACCGCCCACACGACAACGGCGCCCGCCGGCAACATCGCCGACGGGCGCCGTTTTTGAGTGTAGTCATTGGGGACGCTCTGAAACGACTAGTCAAACAAGAACGTCCCCAACAACTAATGACTTGAGCGTGGAAAATCTCCCACTTTGAGCTCGTATGGGCACCAAAAGCGGGAGATTATCCACGCTCATTCTATTGGGAGTCGCAACCGCTACAACTCTACGACCTCAACGCTGTTGTAGATCTCGTCCCAGCGGTCCATGACCAGGTGGCCGGTCTTGGGATCCATGGCGTTGAGCTTGCCGCAGGTATTGGCGGTCTTGAGCACCGTGACGTCGTCGGCACCAGCAGCAATGGCATGCGCAAAGCCGGCGATGGTCGAGTCACCGGAACCCGTCGCGTTCACAGCCGCAATCGCGGGCGTCTTGGCGCGGAACGCGCGGCCCTCATGGAAGCCCACCGAACCGGCAGCGCCCATCGAGACGACGACCCAGGGAATACCGGCAAAGCGGCCATCGGCGGCAAGCGCCTCGCGCAGGGCATCGACATCATCGGTCGTAAAGGACGTACCCAGCAGGCCGTTAATCTCGGTCAGGTTGGGCTTCACGAGCTCAGGCTTAGCGTCAGATTCCAGCGCAGCCTCCAGCGATGCACCCGAGGTGTCGAGCAGCACCTTGGCGCCCGCCTCCTCGGCGATCTTGACGAGCTCGGCATAGTAGCCAGCATCGACGCCGCGCGGCAGCGAGCCCGAAAGCGTCACAACATCCGCCTTCGCTGCAAGCTCGGCGAACTTAGCCGTAAAGGCCTCGAGCTCGGCGGGAGCGATCTGCGGGCCGCTCTCCAGCAGCTCGGTCTGATTGCCCTCGTGCAGGATATTCAGGCAAATGCGCGTCTCACCGGCGATGGGCACAAAGTCGTTCTTGACGCCGTCGGCATCCATAAGCTCGGCCATATAGGCACCCATGTGGCCGCCGAGCAGGCCGGTCGCGAGCACATCGTCGCCCAACTGCAGCAGCACACGGCTCACGTTGAGGCCCTTGCCGCCAGCGGTCTTTTCAGGCGTCACGCGGTTCACGTCGTCGATGATCAGCTTGTCGAGTTGATAGCGCGTATCGATCGACGGGTTCATGGTAACGGTCAGAATCATGTTGAACTCCTGTTTCCGGGGCACGACACGCGCGGCCCCAAACATACGATAACTCGTTAAAGGATCTCGATCTCAAAGCCGCGGATGACGGTCTCCCCTGGCTTGGCCACCAGGCAGCCACACTTGTGCTCCAGAATATCGTCCTCGTCGGAGCAGGTGGACAGACCACCCCACGGCTCAACTGCCACAAAGTCGCCCTCGGGCTTGCTCCACACAATCAGGTACGGCATATCGGGGAACGTCAGGCGCACGCCCTTGTCCTCGGTTTTCTTGGTCAGCGTAACCACGCGGCTCTCGAGCACGTCAAAGATGGTCTCCGCGAAGTCGAAGAGTTCGTGGGTAAGCGGCAAGTCGTGGCCGACCATCGGGTTCTTGCTGCGATGCTCAACATCAATCAGGCCCGTCGAGGGAACGGCAGTACACAGCTCGTCGGCCTCGCGCTGCTCAAAACGGAGCTCATAGTCGTCATAGGACTCACCCTCGTCGAGCGGACACTTAAAGCCGGGGTGACCGCCCACAAAGAATGGCATGTCCTCGGTGCCCTCATTGGTCACCTCGTACGACACGGCCACCTTTTCCGAATCGATCGTGTAACGAGCAACGATCTTAAACGGATACGGGTACTGCTCGAGCAACTCGGCATGGTCGGCAGAGCATAGGCTCAGCGCAACCATGTTGTCGCTCTGTTCCTCGAGCTTCCACTCCTGCTTGCGCGCAAAACCGTGGCGGGCGAGCTTTACCTCGCGGCCGCCCATGGTCATTGCGTGACCGTCACGAAGGCCGCCGCAGATCGGGAAGCAAATGGGTGCCTGGCCCGACCAGACCGCCGGGTCGCCCTGCCACAGGTACTCACGGCCGTTAGCCGCAATAGAAGTGAACGACCCGCCCGCCGTGCTCAGTGCTACGCGGATAGAACCGTTATCAAGAACAAACTCCATAGGAGCCTTCCCTTTCTTACGACAGCCCGCCAAGTCAATAGGGCCGATAGAAAACCGGCCCGCGCCCCCTCACAGAAACGCGAGCCGTCAACGGGCTAGTTAATTACGCCGGATACCCGCTAATCATGGTATTCGCCGCGGTCCCACTTCTCCAGGAACTCGTCAAAGAAGTGCGGGTCAGCCTGAGCCTCGGCGTCGGCCTTGTTGCAGGCATCGATCTTGGCGATCAGGGCATCGTGCTCGGGGGTCTTCTCGTAGGGCTCCTCCAGGAAGGCAAGCATAATGTCGGCCATCAGGAACTCGCCGGTGATCTTGCCGCCAAAGCCCACGATGTTGGCGTTGAGCTCGCGACGGGCATACAGGGCAGAGGTCATGTCGCGAACCAGGGCGCAGCGGGCGCCGGGAACCTTGTTGACGGCGTTAGTGATGCCGATGCCGGTGCCGCACAGGGCCACGCCAAAGTCAGCCTTGCCGCTGGCAACAGCCTCGCCCACGGCCTTACCGTAGATGGGATAGTGCGTACGGGTGTGGCTGTAGGTGCCGCAGTCGAGCACCTTGTAGCCAGCCTGCTCCAGGCGGTCGGCCAGATAGATCTTCTCGTCCGTAACGATATGGTCGCAACCGATTGCGATGGTCTTCTTCATCAGAACGTCCTTTCGTCTGAATTCACAAGTTGAGGTAGAAGTTCGAGTTCTCGGTGGCTCTCGTTAGGCCATCTTGTTGAGCATGTCGACACGGATCTGGTGACGGCCGCCGGCGTACTGGGCACGCAGGAACTCGCGGGCGATCTTCTTGGCGACCTCGGTGCCCACAACGCCCGGGCCCATGGTGACCATGCGCGAGCCGTTGTGCTCGCGGGTCATGTAAGCGGAACGCTCATCGGAAATGTTGGCGACGACCATGCCCTTGATCTTAACGGCGGCCATATAGGAGCCGACGCCGTACTTATCGAATGCGAAGCCCTGGGAATCCTTGTGCTCCAGCAGGTCCTTGGCAACGGCGGTCGCGGAATCGACAAAGTCCGCGGCAGGGGTCTCGGAATAGTCGACGACCTCGTGACCGTCGGCGATGAGCATCTCCTTGATGGACTCCTTCATCGACATACCGTCGGCATCGGAAGCGATTACAACCCTCATGACATCCTCCTTGAGAGATACGCTGGCGCGTAGTTTCTGTTTGGAAGTGTTGAATCGCGATCAGGTCCGGGCATCTGAATGTGCGGTTCTTCACTGTTCATGTTTATTTGAACACATTCGAACATCGACTGCAACAACTATTTGTTTGTCTTTGTTCTTATTTGAACAAAGACCGTTCACGGATGATTGTTGACCGTTTGGGATCAGGAACGGCCGGGCTTACCACGTATTCAACAAACAAAAAGGCGGCCGAGAACGCATCTCGGCCGCCCTTCGGCGGTATGCCCTGGTATATACAGCTGTTTTAGCTACTCGGACTGCCCTCCCTTTTTGGCGTGCTTGGACGGAGCGCTCAAGAAACGACCCGTCAAATAGTTCGCTGGACCGGAAATATCAATCCCCAGCAACACGTGCCCCAGCCACAAAAACGCCGCGAGCACCAGCAATGGGATAACACACGAGGTCACGATCATCACGATGACGCCTTCGATCAGATCGGTCACCTGTTGCACAATCTCATCGGTCATCTGCTTGGCGCCGCTGGTCACCGACGTGACAAGACCCGAGGCGCCGTCGGCAAGCTGCTCAAGCACGTTCTTGGACTCTGTGGACTCGACCTTTTTCTTGCTTGCCTTGGAGTTATCGCTATCTTCCGCACTCGCAGCGTCAGTCGCCTTTTGCTCAGCCGCTTCGATGCTCACTCGATACGTTTCGTCGACCTTTTGCGACACCCATACACTTGCAGGCACCAACGCCATGCCGATCATGGCGACCACCAGCACGCGCGTCGCCACGCGACGAAGGACGGCGCTGGTGCTCCAGCGTCCGTGAATGCCAAGCGACACCGCGAAGAGTACGAACGAGAACGGGATCAGGATGCCCAGACCAACCGACCACAAAATGGTCAGCAGGTATTTCTCGAGGTAGAGCACGGCAAGCACGATACCCAAGTTACCCGAAAGCTGCGCGAGCTGCTCGGCAACCGGCGTACCCGTATCACCCGGCAGCGCGGTAATACCCGCAGACAGCGCCACGCACGAGGTCGTGAGCGCCAGTACGTTACCTTTCTTTTGATCGATGACCTCGATGGTGGAGTCCCAAGTTTTGGTATCGGCGAAATGCGGACGAGCTACAAAGCCCGACAGCAGCGCCAGTACTACGAGCGCAACGATAAAGCCAATCTGCAGCTTTTTGTTTGCGCACACGACATCGGACAGGCTGGGCTGCAGCTCGGTTACCGTCGTGTGCTCGGTTATCTGGACAGGACGCCCATGAGCCATCTCGTGCGTGCCTCTCTTTTGAATCGATCCATTGTCCGGCATTTGGATACCTCCTCATTCCGGCCTGTATTGCGGATGGAAGTATACCCACCCAGCGAAAAACCGAACGGGAGGGCGTGCAGAAGCTCCATAACGCTGCTAGTCGAATAGTGCCATTTCAAAACTATGCCGGTTTACTACGATAAAACCGATAGGACCGACCACATTTGCTATTAGTAGAAAATGACAAGCGTTCTACCTGCGGTTTTGATAACGCTGTTCTTTCCATAGTTGAAAGAATGCGATTCATCGTAGTAAACCGGCATAGTTTTGTAACCGACAGGCCGATTCGGCAGCGCAGCAAACCCAATAACCCGTTTTCTTCCATCCTCAAAGGATCAAATGCATGGCAGGAGTGTCCCTAACTGCCGGCAGATAAGGAACGTCCCCAAGTGCCGGGTAAAAAGAAAAACCCTGCCGCGGATAGCGGCAGGGTTTTTGGAAGGGGACGAAGTTGTGCGGACTCGTTAGGCGAGCTTGGCCTCGAGCTCGGCGATACGCTTGTAGGCATCGATGGTAAAGCGGGTCTGCTTCTCCAGGATCATAGTGGTCATGAGGGTATCCTGAGCGTGAGCCATGATGAAGGTCATCTCCATCTCGCCACCGCCGGCCTCCTGCGAAAGCAGCTTGGTCTGCGTGTCGTGAGCGCCGATAAGTGCATCGCTGGCATCCTTGTGCAGTTGCTCGGCCTTCTCAAAATCACCCTCGCGAGCAGCATCGAGCGCTGCAAGCAGATCGGTCTGGGCGTCACCTGCGTATGCGACAATCTCGAATCCAACCATCGAGATTTCTTCTTTGGTTGCCATATTGCGTTCCTTTCACATATGAACCAACGGAGAGCATCGCGTCCGGGCATACGCGCTGCGCTGTGTATGACAGAAACAATAACATTCAAACAAAAAGGAACAATGCAAACCGTTATTTCGAGCCGTGAACGGTCTTTTTTCGCCCGTGAACGGTTTCCAAACCATTTCGAACAATATCAAACATGATTAGCGGAAACCCAAACAGGACCGCACCCTAACGCAAATCGCGTACCGTATCGCCCTCCACGAGCACGCCGGGGATCAGCATGTGCTCCACGCCAGACACAACGCCCTCGGCGCCGGCGATCTTGTCGACCGCCCACATGCCGACGCGCCTGTTGTCAAAGCGCACGGTGGCCAGGCGACGATCGGGCACGATGTCGCCCAGACTGTCATCAACACCCACCACACTCACGTCCTCGGGCACGTGCTTTCCGCGCGACTCGAGTCCGCGAATGCAGCCGTAGGCCATGGCGTCGTTAGAAGCATAAATGGCCGTACAGGTCGGATCGTCCGCCAGAGCCTGACCGGCAGCATACCCGCTCTGTGCCGTCCAATCGCCACGAACGAGTCGCGGCGGCTCAATACCATGTGCGTGCAATGTCTCGCGCCAGCCTTCCTCGCGTTGCATGCCCGAAAGCGAGCGCTCGGGACACGAGATGAAATGCACGGTCTTGTGCCCCTGCCTCAGCAAGTACTCGACAACCTGGCGCGAGCAATCGAACTGGTCGTTATCGACCGTTGAACAGAGCGGGTGCTCCAACATCGTAACGAGCACTGTCTGCATGCCGGGCAGTGGCTCGAAGGTTCCAAAGTCCGCCGGCATGCGATTCATGATCACGACCATGCCATCCACCGGCAGTGCGCTCATGCGCGACGATGCGCTCTCGAGGGTATACGGATGCCCATCTACTTTCGTGAGGGTAATGGCGTATCCGTGCTTATCGGCGGCGGCAGCAAAGCCCTCCATACGGTCGAGGTTGCCTGTACCGGTAATGTTGAACATGGCGACGCCGACGGTCTTAAACTTGCCACGGCGCAGCGATCGACCGGCAAAATTGGGGCGATACCCCAGCTCGCGCATGGCGGCACGCACGCGCTCCTTGGTCTCGGGGCGCACGCTGGGTGAATCGTGCACCGTACGCGAGACTGTCTGCTCCGAGACGCCCGCGAGACGCGCCACGTCCTTAACGGAAACCGATTTTTTAACAGCGGCCATTGGTCGATCTTTCCGTGTCAACGATGCCATTGACGGCATCCTGCGCAGTCATATTAAACGCCTTCAAGTATATCTAACGCCGCCTCTGCAATACGCTTACCACCCAAAACCTACCGTTCACCGACATTTCTGCTTCCCCGAACGGCTTTTGTCGCCCAAATGTTAACGTTGCCATTGTGCAAACACAGAGCCACCGGGCGGCTCAAACGTTTGCGCACAAAGAATCGACGGTTCGCAGGCACAGGAACCACCGGTTCGCGTCTTTTTTTGTGTCGCAAAATGGCAACGTCAACATTTTGGCAACCGAACGTCAAAAGCTACCATCGTTGCTAACCCACCGACTCTTAGGAGCTTTGCATGGAGCAACTCATCGCCACTATCGAAAAGGGCCAGCCCTTTTTCAACGCGATCGCCCGCAACAAGTACCTCAAGGCGATCCGCGACGGTTTTATCTCCGTCATCCCCATCATCATCTTCTCGTCCATCTTCTGCCTCGTAGCCTCGGTCCCCAACATCTGGGGTTTCTACTGGCCCGATGACATCAACAACGCCCTGTGGAAGTGCTACAACTACTCCATGGGCATCCTGGCAATCGCCTGTGCCGCCACCACCGCCAAGCACTTCGCCGACGCTCAGAACCGCGACCTGCCCAAGAACAACCAGATCAACTTTATCTCATGCATGTGCGCGGCCATCATCGGCTTCTTGCTCCTTTCGAGCGACACCATCGCCACGGACGCCGCCAGCGGCTTCAACACCACCTACCTTGGTTCCAAGGGCCTGCTGACTGCCTTCATCGCTGCGTTTGTGACCGGCATCATCTACAAGTTCTTTATCAAGCGCAACATCACCGTCAAGATGCCCGAGCAGGTTCCGCCCAACATCTCGCAGACCTTTAAGGACATCATCCCCTTCTCCGTCTGCATCGCCGTCTTTTGGGTCTTTGACATCGTCTTCCGCGCTGCCTTTGGCTTCTGCTTTGCCCAGGGCGTCATCCAGGTGTTCCAGCCCCTGTTCACCGCTGCCGACGGCTATATCGGTCTCGCTGTGATCTACGGCGCCATGAGCCTGTTCTGGTTCGTCGGCGTCCACGGCCCCTCGATCGTCGAGCCCGCCATCGCCGCCGCCCTCGTTGCCAACATGACCGACAACCTGGCCGCATTCCAGGCTGGCCAGCACGCTTCCGCCGTCCTGACCCAGGGTGCCCAGTACTTCGTCGTCTGCATGGGCGGCACCGGCGCCACGCTCGTCCTGGTCTTTATGTTCTGCTTCCTGGCCAAGTCTCAGGAGATGCGCGCCGTCGGTAAGGCCGCTATCGTCCCCGTGTGCTTTGCCGTCAACGAGCCGCTGCTGTTCGCCGCACCCATCGTGCTCAATCCCGTCTTCTTTGTCCCGTTTGTCTTTGCCCCGATCGCCAACATCTGGATCCTCAAGATCTTTATCGACTTCTTGGGCATGAACGGCTTTATGTACACCCTGCCCTGGACCGTCCCCGGCCCCATCGGCACCATCATGGGCCTGGGCTTCCAGCCGCTCGCCTTTGTGATGCTCGCCCTTATCCTGGTCGTCGACTTCGTTCTGTACTATCCGTTCTTCCGTGCCTATGACGCCCAGAAGTGCGCCGAGGAGGCCGAGATCTCCCAGGAGGAGCTCGCCGCCAAGAACGCCGAGAAGGCCGCCAAGCTCAACGACGCCTTCCAGGGCAAGGCCGATGCCAAGAGCGTTGCCGCCGGCGCTGCTGCCGAGGCCGTGAAGTCCACGCGCCCGCCGCTCCCGCCGCTGTCGCCACTGAGGCAACGACCGCCAGTGACCTCAACGGCAAGCGCGTGCTCGTGCTCTGCCAGGGTGGCGGAACCTCAGGCCTGCTCGCCAACGCGCTGGCCAAGGCTGCCAAAGAGCGCGGCATCAATCTTGAGACCGCTGCCGAGGCCTATGGCAACCATGTTGACATGCTCCCCGACTTTGACCTGGTCGTCCTGGCCCCGCAGGCTGCCAGCTACTTGGCCGACCTGCAGAAGGACTGCGAGCGCGTGGGCAACAAGTGCGTCGCCTGCCGTGGCAAGCAGTACATCGAGCTCTCCCAGAACGGCGACAAGTCTCTCGCCTTCGTGAGTGAACAGCTTTCGAAGTAAGTAACGCTTAGGGCCAGCCGACCATCCAAGACCGGCTGGCCCTTCGATTTAGACGATTGGATCATCATGTCCGTTAACCCTGCTAGCGTCACCAACCCGCCTGCGCAGTTTCCCGAGGGCTTTGTCTTTGGCGGCGCCACCGCTGCCTACCAGGTAGAGGGCGAGACCCGCACTCACGGTAAGGGCAAGGTTGCCTGGGACGACTTCCTGGAGGCCCAGGGGCGCTTTTCCCCCGATCCCGCTTCGGACTTCTACAACCAGTACCCCGTCGACTTGGAGCTGTGCGAGGAGTTTGGCATCAACGGCATTCGCCTCTCCATCGCCTGGAGCCGCATCTTTCCCAACGGTACCGGCGAGATTAACCCCGAGGGCGTTCAGTTCTACCATGACCTCTTCGCCGAGTGCCACAAGCACCACGTTGAGCCGTTTGTCACGCTGCATCACTTTGACACGCCGCTATCCCTCTTTGAGAAGGGCGATTTCCTCAACCGCGAGACCATCGACGCCTTTGTAGACTTTGCCACTTTCTGCTTTAAGGAGTACGCCGACCAGGTGACCTACTGGTTCACCTTTAACGAGATCTGGGCCGACGCCTCCAACACCTACATCGAGGGCACCTTCCCCGGCGGCGTCAAGGCGCATCTTGCCGAGGCCTTCCAGTGCGAACACAACATGATGCTCGCCCACGCCAAGGCCGTGCTGGCCTTCCACAACGGCGGTTTTAAGGGCAAGATCGGCGTCATTCAGTCGCTGGAGTTTAAGTATCCGCTCAACGAGAACGACCCCGCCGACATCAAGGCCGCCAACAACGAGCACGTGCTGCAGAACCAGTTTCTGCTCGACGCCACCTTCCGCGGCGACTATGCCCCCGACACCCTCGAGTGCGCCAACCGCCTGGCTGCCGTCTCGGGCGGCACCATCGAGATCCTAGACGAGGATCTGGAAATCATGCGCGAGGCCGCGCTCTACAACGACTACCTGGGCGTTAACAACTACCAGTGCCGCTTCTTGAAGGCTTACGACGGCGAGAACGACCTGCACCACAACGGTACGGGTGAGAAGGGTACCGGCCGCTGGCGCGTTAAGGGCATTGGCGAGCATGTGAACAAGCCTGGCATCCCCACCACCGACTGGGACTGGATCATCTATCCCGAGGGTCTGTTCGACCTGCTCGTCTACATTAAGCAGCGCTACCCCAACTACAAGCAGATCTTCATCACCGAGAACGGCATGGGCTACAAGGACCCCTACAAGGACGGTTTTGTGGACGACCAGCCGCGCATCGACTACATCGAGCAGCACCTGCGCTGGTTGCTCAAGGCCATGGAGGTGGGCGTCAACGTGGGCGGCTACTTCCTGTGGAGCCTGCAGGATCAGTTCTCCTGGACCAATGGCTACAACAAGCGTTACGGCTTCTTCTACGTTGACTTTGAAACCCAGAAGCGCACGCCCAAGGCAAGCGCCTACTGGTACAAGCACGTGGCGCAAACCCGTCGTCTGGACTAGCGGCTGACGGGGTTACCCGCCCACATAACCTGTCCCCATTTCTCAGCCGGGGGCGGCACGTCACACGGCGCGCCGCCCCCGGCCTTTTTGTGCAGGTCGGAAGCCGTTTGTCTCAATCTGTAACATCTAGCCGAGTTTTTGGGTCCTAGCTGTTACAGATTGAGACGAACAGGATTGCTCTTTCCGAAGAATCTAAATCTGTAACACGTAGCCCGCTTTTGACCGTCTACCTGTTACAAATCGAGACAAACGGAGTAGGACCTAACCCCGTATGTCCCTAACAGTCGAGCGTTCGACCAGCGTACTCGGCACATGAATCGCCTCGATAGACGAGCTCTCTCCAATCGCCGCCTCAAACGCAAGCTTACCGACACCGCGCAAATCAAATCGCAGCGTCGTCAGTCGATTGTGAGGAACAAGTCCCTCGAGTGCGTCGTCGATACCAACCACGCTCACGTCGTCGGGCACGGACAGGCCCGCGTTCTCGAGCGCGGCGATAACGCCCAGCGCCATCTGGTCATTTGCCGCAAGCACGGCAGTCGGCGCCTGCGACCCGCCGGCAAGCACCTCGGCCGCAATCCGCTCGCCCATGGCGTACCCACTGTCCGCACTCCAATCGCCACGCAGCATCGGAGCGGCATCGACATGAGCACGACCCAGCGTATCGCGCCAACCGGCCTCACGAAAACGCGAGGAAATCGAGTTTTCCGGACCCGCCACAAACCGCATATTCGAGTGACCATGTTCCAGCAGATAATTGGTCAACAGCTCGCACGAACCATACTGGTCGGAGTCGATCGTCGTGCAGCGCGGATGCGCATACATGGACAGGATGACCGTTCGCACTCCCGGCTGGGGAACAAACTCCTCAAAATCGGGAGCCATGCGGTTCATGTTGAGAATCATGCCGTCGACGGGTCGCTCGACCATGCGGCGCGAGGCATCGGCAAGTGCATAGGGCTTGTCGCCGCCCATCTCGATCATAGTGACGGCAAAATCGTGCTCGCGTGCCGCTTGCATGATACCCTCGAGCGTCGCCAGGTTACCGACACGTGTGATGTTGTACATGCACAGGCCAATAGAACGATACGACCCGCCGCGCAACGCCGCTCCAGCAAAATTGGGACGAAAGCCCAGCTCTTCCATGGCGGCCAGCACACGCTTGCGCGTCTTTTCCGTCACGTTGGGCATACCGTTGACCACGCGAGACACAGTCTGGCGGCTCACGCCAGCGAGCGCCGCAACCTCTGCCGCGCTCGCCGAACGACCATTCCTTGTCTGCTGATCCATGCCTTCCACGCTAACCTGCTTCCCAACTATTCCCCGCGCCCATGGCGCATCGTACATACATTGATAACGTGCTCATGATACCCGAGCCATATACCACAACATGAAAACTTCTGTCAATCAAAACCGCTTACCGAACAAATACAACCGTTCGCGGCTGTTTGAAGTTGTTTTGTTTCTATACATCCCAGCCGGATGTTAACGTGCTCATTGTCAAATGTTCACGTGCTCATTTTGGTTCTAATCATTTTAAGATAGTGTTTATCGGGCTTTTTCACCGCTGAACGCTAACCAGGGAGCCTCCTGAGCGCAAACGCACAATATCGAACAGCGAGACGAGAGGGTGTATGCATATGTCTTTGCTAAACCGCGTACAGCAGCTGCCGAAGGGCTTTGTTTGGGGCGCCGCAACCGCCGCGTACCAAACGGAAGGTTCCACGAAGGTGGCAGGCAAGGGTAAGACCATGTGGGACGATTACCTTGTCGCCCAGGGTCGCTTTTTGCCCGACCCGGCCAGTGATTTCTACAACCGCTACGAGGAGGATATCCGCCTTTCTGCCGAGCATGGACTCAACGCCATTCGTGTGTCCATCGCCTGGACCCGCATCTTCCCCAACGGCGACGATGCCGAACCCCTCGCCGAGGGCGTTAAGCACTACCACGAGCTGTTCGCCTGCTGCAAAAAGTATGGCGTCGAGCCCTATGTGTCCCTGCATCACTTTGACTCCCCCGCCGCCCTGTTCAACCAGGGCGACTGGCTCAACCGCAAGACCGTCGACGCCTATGTGCGCTATGCCGAGTTCTGCTTCCGCGAGTTCCGCGAGGTCAAGAATTGGTTCACCATCAACGAGCTCATCAGCCTCTCGCACTCCCAATACATCCAAGGCAACTTCCCGCCCAACCATCACTTTGATGTGACGAGCGGCATCCAGAGCCAGCACAACGAGCTCGTTGCCCACGCCCGCGCCGTCAACCTGTATAAGGATCTTGACGAGACCGAGCACCTGGGCGGACGCATTGGCATGGTCAACGTCCTGACGCCGGCATATCCTGCCACCGACTCGCCCGCCGACCAGCACGCCGCCGACCTGTACAACGCCTTCTACACCGACTTCATCATGGACGGCGCCTTCCTGGGTCACTACTCCGCGCGCACCCTCTCACTCATCAACGAGATTCTGCGTGCCAACAACGCCACACTTACGGTTGAGGACAGCGACATGGAGGAGCTCGCCAAGGCGGCGCCCCGCAACGATATGTTCGGCCTCAACTACTATCAGTCGGCGTTTATCGCCGCCTACGATGGCGAGTCAACCAACAGCTTTAACGGCACCGGAGACAAGGGCACCTCGTGCTTTAAGTTTAAGGGCGTCGGGCAGCAGGTCGATATGCCGGGTATCCCCACCACCGACTGGGATTGGCTCATCTACCCGCAAGGCCTCTACGACACGCTCAAGCACATCAGCGCCACCTATCCCAACCTCCCCGTCATCTATATCACCGAAAACGGCCTGGGCCACAAGGACCCCGAGCCCGACGCAAACGGCATCGTCGCCGATCCCGAGCGCATCGACTTTGTCGACCAGCACATGGAGAAGGTGCTCCAGGCGCGCGCCGAGGGCGTCGACGTCCAGGGCTACTTTATCTGGAGCCTGCAGGACCAGTTCTCGTGGGCCAATGGCTATAACAAGCGCTACGGCCTGTTCTACATCGACTTCGACACGCAAAAACGCTACATCAAGCAGTCGGCACTCTGGTACAAGGAGCTCGCCGACACTATGGCGGACGCGCAGTAGCGCATCGCCTCGCTTTCCCCCGAGAAGGGAGCGGCCCTATGCGATACAAACCCAGCCGCTCCCCTCTCTCCCCCTGGGACCGGCCCCGCCTGCACCCGGGCTTTTAGCAAGCGGGAGACCATATAGGTTTTCAACGTCCATGCCATTAAGATTTCATGCAAAGAGGAGCGTGAACTATGGAATCGATCGTTAAGTTCTTGGAGAAAGGTCAGCCGTACTTCGACAAGGTCTCTAAGAACATCTACCTTCAGGCCATTAAAGACGGCTTTTTGGCAGCAATGCCCATTATCCTGTCTTCTTCTGTCTTCCTGCTTATTTCGACCCTGCCGGGCGTTGTCGCCACGGTCGGCGGCTTTACGCTGCCCGACTGGTGGAACGTCGACGTCGTGAACTTCTGCAACAAGGTTTACAACTTCACGATGGGCGTCGTGGGCATCATGGTCGCCGGCACCACCGCAAGCGCGCTGACCGGCTCCAAGAACCGCCGCATGCCTGCCGGCAAGGCCATCAACGCCACGAGCACCATGGTCGCCGCCATGTGCGCTATGCTCATCTTGGCCGTTACCCAGACGAGTGCCAAGATCGACGGCGCCGATGTCTCGGTGTTCTTTACCGACAACATGGGCACCAAGGGCCTGCTGAGCTCCTTTGTCGCCGCATTTGCCACGGTCAACATCTATGCCTTCTGCATTAAGCGAGACATCACCATCAAGCTGCCCAAAGAAGTCCCCGGCGCCATCGCCCAGAACTTCCGCGACATCTTCGCCTTCAGCTTCTCCATCCTGTTTGTCGCCGTCATCGACGTTATCTGCCGCACCTGCTTGGCCGTCCCGTTTGCCAACGTCATCTCCACGCTGGTGAGCCCGCTGTTCGCCGCTGCCGATTCCTACGCCGGCCTCGCCCTCATCTGGTTCATGATCCCGCTGTTCTGGTTCATGGGCATCCACGGCCCCTCGGTCGTTAAGCCTGCCCTCAACGCCGCGCTGTTTGGCAACATCACCACCAACCTCGCCACGCTGCAGGCCGGCGGTCACCCCGCCCTCGCCCTGACCGAAAACTTCGGTAACTACATCGGCGAACTCGGCGGCACCGGCGCCACGTTCATTGTCCCGATCATCTTCCTGCTCTTTATGCGCTCCAAGCAGCTCAAGGCCGTCGGCAAAGCCTCTGTCGTGCCCGTGATGTTCGCCGTCAACGAGCCGCTGCTGTTCGCCGCGCCCATCATCCTCAACCCGTACTTCCTGATCCCGTTCCTGTTTGCCCCCGTGGCCAACGTCCTCATTGGTAAGTTCTTCATCGACTTTTTGGGCATGAACGGCTTTATCTATGCCATGCCGTGGGCACTCCCCGGACCGATCGGCACCTTCATCGACACCAACTTCCAGCCGATCTCTCTGGTCCTGGTTGTCGTCCTGCTGGTCGTTGACTTCTTGATCTACTACCCGTTCTGCAAGGCCTACGACAACGTCCTGTGCAAGCAGGAGGCCGAGACCCTGGCCGAAGAAGAGGCCGAGGAGACCAAGGCCGTCAAGACCGCTGCCGCCCCCGCCGTTGAGGCTCCTGTTGTCGAGACCGCTTCTGCCACTGAGGCCTCCGCAGCTCCGTCCGCCCTTAAGGGCAAGGATCTGAGGGTTCTGGTTCTGTGCGCTGGCGCCGGCACCTCTGCACTGCTCGCCAACGCGCTTAAGGAAGGCGCCGACGAGCTGGGCATCGACATTACCGCCAACGCCGGTGCCTACGGCAGCCACTACGCCATCATGGACCAGTACAACGTCATCGTCCTGGCTCCGCAGGTTCGCACCTATTACAACGAGATGAAGGCCGACACCGACCGCCTGGGCATCACGCTGCTGTCGCCCAAGGGCAAACAGTACATCGACCTCACTAAGGATCCCAAGGGTGCCGTCGCCTGGATCGAGGAAAACCTCGAGGCATAAGACGCTGACACCACCTGCCGCTTGCAGACAATAAATGGCCCGTGCATCGATGTGTGATGCGCGGGCCATTTTGTTTAGACCGCACCCGTCCTCCTGTTCATCTCAATCTGTAACATCTAGCCGAGTTTTTCGGTCCTAGCTGTTACAGATCGAGATGAACGCACAGGCCAAGCCGAAAATCTCAATCTGTAACATGTAGACCACTTTTGACCGTCTAGTTGTTACAGATCGAGACAAACGGAATAGGCCGAGCACGTCTACGCCCGCAAGTCCTTTACGCTGGAACGCTCGACCAACACGCCCGAGACGAGCGTACGGCTTCTGGAGCTCGGAGCTTCCAGACCTGCGACGACCTCGTTAAGCGCACGGACGCCCAGCTCGCGGTGGCGAAACTTCACCGACGTCAGAATCGAGTTGGGAATCGTCTTATAGAGCTCATCGTCGAAGCCGATCACGGACACGTCGTCGGGTACACTGAGCCCTTTGTCACGTAGAGCCATCATCACGCCGTTTGCCATGCAGTCGTTAGCAGCGAGGACCGCCGTGCAATCGGGTTTATCGGCAAGCACAAGGCCCGCGGCATAGCCACTATCCGCATTCCAATCGCCTTGCAGAGGCTCGGGCGGCTCAATGCCATGCGCCTCGAGTGCCGCTCGCCAACCTTTCATACGGCACTGGCTCGACAGCGCTTCTTTCTTACCAGAGACGAAGTACACGTTCTTGTGCCCGTGATTCAAGAAGTACTCGCACGCCATGCGCGCGCCGCCCTCTTGATCGTCACTGACGGTGGAGCAGGTAGGATGTTCCATCGGTGTGATAATCACCGTCTTGAGGTCTTTCGGTGCCTCAAAAGTATCAAAGTCATCGACCATCTGACGCAGGTTGAAGATCATGCCATCAACAGGCAGCTGCGACATCCTACGTGCCGCTTCGGCAAGGGTCATCTTCTCCCCCGCCCGCTTTTTGATCATCGTGAGCGCAAAGCCGCGTTCTTCGGCGGCATCTGCGATACCGTCAATCATGTCCACGGCACCGCCCGACAAGTGGAACAGCACCACGCCGATGCACCCGTAACGGCCCAACTTGAGCGAACGCGCGGCAAAGTTCGCCCGGAACCCGAGCGCTTCCATTGCGGAATGGACCTTATCGCGTGTCGACTCTCGCACGCTACCGGGCTCGTTAATCACACGCGAAACCGTCTTGAGAGAAACACCCGCGGCAATCGCCACATCGTTCATTGAGACATTTTTCTTGTCCATCGTTGCCACTACTTCTCCACTCGGTTCTCTATCGCTTGTTTTTTGCGTTCTAGCATACACCACCTGCCTGACTGATAAATCAACCGTTTACCGGACAATATCGACCGCTCACCCGTATATCCTTGTTGCTCTTCCAAAAATGTCTTACGTTGTCATTAACGAAATGACAACGTTGTCATTTCGCAATGCCTTCCTTAAGCAGGAAGGTTTCCGGGCAGTCCTGACCATCCATCGACGACCAGTTCCATCCACATGCATCGCGCATCAAGTAGCAAAGGAGCTCTATGGACGCCATCGTAAAGATGCTCGAAAAGCATCAGCCGTTCTTTGAGAAGATCTCGAGGAACATCTACCTCCAGGCTATTAAGGACGGATTCCTTGGGTGCATGCCCATCGTCCTCACCTCTTCGATCTTTCTGCTCATTGCCACCCTTCCCGGCGTAGTCGGCATCACGCTGCCCCAGCCGCTCATCGACTGGTGCAACAAGCTATACAACTTCACCATGGGCGTCATGGGCATCATGGTTGCCGGCACCACTGCCAAGAACTTTACGGCTTCCATGAACCGTCGCATGCCCGCCGGCAAGGTGCTCAACGACGGCTCCACCATGGTAGCCGCCCAGTGCAGCATGCTGCTGCTCGCCGTTACGCAGTTCACCACCAAGCTCGACGGCTCCGAGCTTTCGGTCTTCGACTGCACCAGCATGGGCACGCGTGGCCTGTTCTCCGCCTATATCGCCGCGTTCATTACCGTGTGGGTCTATAAGTTCTGCGTCTCGCGCGATCTGACCATTAAGCTGCCCAAGGAGGTTCCGGGCGCCATCGCTCAGAACTTCCGCGACATCATCCCCTTTGGCGGCGCTGTCATCATCTGCGGCATCATCGATGTTGTCGTGCGCAACCTCATGGGCGTTCCGTTCTCCGAGCTCCTTATCAAACTGCTCTCCCCGCTCTTTACCGCTGCAGAAACCTATCCTGGCCTTATCCTTATCCAGGCAGCCACCGCGTTCTTCTGGTTCATCGGCGTCCACGGCCCCTCGATCGTCCAGCCGGGCATCGACCCCATCCGTCTTGCCAACCAGGCCGAAAACCTGCAGGTTCTGCTGGCAGGCGGCCACCCCGCCCACTCCCTCACCTTTAACATGTCGCTCGTGGGTGAATTCGGCGGCACCGGCGCCACGTTCATCGTGCCGCTTCTGCTGATTCTCTTTATGAAGTCCAAGCAGCTCAAAGCCGTCGGTAAGGCCTCGATTGTTCCTGTTGCCTTCGCCGTCAACGAACCGCTGCTCTTTGGCGCGCCGATGATCCTTAACCCCTACATGCTCATCCCCTTTGTTGCCGCCGGCTGCGTCAACGTGAGTGTTGCCAAGTTCTTTATCGATAACGTGGGCATGAATGGCTTCTCCTTCGTGGTGCCTTGGGCCACCCCCGCCCCCATCGGCATTTTCATCACCACGAACTTCCAGCTTATTGCCCTGGTATTTGTCGCGATCATCATCTTGCTGGACGCCATCATCTACCTGCCGTTCTTGAAGGCATACGATAAGCTGCTCTGCGACCAGGAGGCCGAGCGCGCCGCCGAGCTGGGTCTCGAGTCCAACGGTGCCGCTGCCATTGCCGCCAGCACCTCTGCGCCCGCTGTCGAGCAGACCGCCGCTGTCACCACTGCCGCCGAGCCGACCGCCGCTGCCGCCGACAGCAAGCCTGTCGCCGATCAGCCCGAGCCCGCCGCCGACGCATCCGCTAAGAAGGACGTCGATGGCCTGAAGGTCCTCGTCCTGTGCGCCGGCGCCGGCACCTCTACCATGCTTGCCAACGCCATCAAGGAAGGTGCTGCACAGACCGGAGAGAATATTGCTTCCTCCGCAGGCGCTTATGGCCAACACACTGCCATCATGGATCAGTACGACGTCATCGTGCTCGCCCCGCAGGTACGCAGCTATTACAACGACATGAAGGCCGACACCGATCGCCTGGGCATTAAGCTGCTCGCCCCGCGCGGTAAGGAATATATCGACCTTACTCGCGACCCCGCCGGCGCCATCAAGTGGCTCCGCGAGAACCTCGACTAGTTCCTCCCTCTGTTGGTGCCCGGACCCCCAGTTTGGGCACCTCTCCCTATTCGTATCCCACAGAAAGGATGACTCATGACCAACCCCATGCAGTTCCCCGACGGCTTTGTGTTTGGCGGCGCCACCGCCGCTTACCAGGTTGAGGGCGAGACCCGCACGCACGGCAAGGGCAAAGTGCCCTGGGACGATTTCCTGGCTGCTCAGGGTCGCTTCTCCCCCGACCCCGCAAGCGATTTCTACAACAAGTATCCGGTCGATATCGACCTGTGCCAGCGCTTCGGCATCAACGGCATTCGCGTCTCCATCGCTTGGAGCCGCATCTTCCCCAACGGCACTGGTGAGATTAACCCCGAGGGCGTCTCTTTCTATCACGAGCTTTTCGCCACCTGCAACAAAGCCGGCGTTATCCCCTATGTCACGCTCGATCACTTCGATACGCCCGAGGTCTTCTACCAGAACGGCGGCGAGGGCTTCCTGACGCGCACGACCATCGATGCCTTTGTCGAGTACGCCAAGTTCTGCTTTGCCGAGTTCACCGAGGTCAAGCACTGGTTTACCTTTAACGAGATTCCTGCGACCGCCGAGGGCAGCTTTATCGTCGGCAACTGGCCGCACGGCGAGAAGTATCGCCTGGACAAGGCCTTCCAGCTCATGCACAACATGATGGTGGCCCACGCCAAGGCTGTCGTCGCCTTCCATGAGGGCGGCTTTGAGGGCGAGATCGGCATTGTCCAGAACCTGGAGCCCAAGTATCCCCTCAACCCCAACAATGCCGCCGACTGCGAGGCAGCTCGCATGGCCGACGTCATCAACAACCGCTGGGTACTCGACGCCACCTTCCGCGGCCACTATGCAGCCGATACCATGGAGGCCGCAACCAAGCTGGCCCATATCGCCGGCGGCGAGCTCGACGTCCGCGACGAGGACATCGCCGCGCTGACCGCCGCGCTCCCCTACAACGATTGCCTGGGCGTCAACACCTACAAGTGCCAGTTCCTGCGTGCCGCCGAGGGCGAAAACGACATCAACCACAATGGCACCGGCGACAAGGGCTCCTCGCGCTGGTTCCTCAAGGGCGTAGGCGAGGCATGCGTGCGCGAAGGCATACCCACCACCGATTGGGACTGGATCATCTATCCCGAGGGCCTCTACGACCTGCTGCTGCGCATTAAGAACGATTACCCCAACTACAAGAAGATCTACATCACCGAGAACGGCATGGGCTATAAGGACGACTTCGAGGACGGCTTTATCGACGACGCCCCTCGTATCGACTACATGCGCCAGCATCTCGCATGGATCCTCAAGGCAATCGACGGCGGCGTAAACGTCGACGGTTACTTTGTGTGGTCGCTGCAGGACCAGTTCTCCTGGACCAACGGCTATAACAAGCGTTACGGCCTGTTCTACATCGACTTTGAGACCCAGAAGCGCTATCCCAAGGCGAGCGCGTACTGGTACAAGAACGTCGCGGAGACCGGCCTGCTCATGGCCTAATTTCAGCCGCATGCCACCCGTCGGCCGCATACGAATCCCTCCACGGGTTCGCATGCGGCCGATTTTTTTGGCTCGGCCCGAGCAGGCCGTTTGTCTCGATCTGTAACATCTAGCAGGGATTTTCAATCCTAACTGTTATAGATTTAGACGAACGGGCGACCAGGGCTGAAAGATCTCAATCTGTAACACGTAGCCCACTTTTAACCGTCTAACTGTTACAGATCGAGACAATAAGATAGTCAAATCCGAACTTTCCAAGCAGTTATGAACCATGGTTTCCAGTTTTCGGTATCACGAACATACTTTCGGTATCATTTAATGGTATTATGATATCGAAAGTATGTTCGTGATACCGAAAGGAGCCGCATGCGCCAGTTCGATTACACCACAGTCCCAGCGGAACTCGAAGCAACTCCAATCACCAACCTCCTCCTCTCGATACGCGAGCATAAAGGCCGTCAGCTTGCTCTGAGTCAAGTCAAACCCGAGCTTCTATCGTCCCTAATGGAGGAGGCTAAGATCCAAAGCACCCGATCCTCCAACGGACTTGAAGGAATTGTTACCACCCAAAAAAGACTCAAAGCGATCATGGCGTATTCCGCCAAGCCAAGCTCCCGCGCAGAGGAAGAAATCGCTGGATACCGAGATGTGCTGTCGCTTATTCACGAGCAACACGATTCCATTCCCGTAACGCCATCGGTCATTCTGCAGTTGCATCGTGACCTCATGGCGCACACGGCAATCTCGTATGGAGGCCATTGGAAAGATGGCGATAACGAAATCGTCTCCATTGACGATCAAGGTAATCGATTTGTGCGCTTTAGGCCCCCTTCGGCTCTAGCAACCCCGGGACTTATTAAAGAAGCCTGCCAGTCCCTCAACGATGCTTTATCTCGCCAAGTTTGCGATCCCCTCCTTATATCGCTCCGCTTTATCTTCGATTTTGTTAGCATTCATCCCTTCAACGATGGCAATGGCAGGATGAGCCGGCTCCTTACAACGCTGCTGCTCGAAAAGACTGGATACGATGTTGCGCGTTACATCAGCATCGAACGACTTATTGAAGACAACAAAGCGCTTTACTACAACGCCCTCGCTGCAAGCTCCACTGGATGGAATGAAAATCAAAACACCGAAGTACCCTTTATCCGTTTCATGCTCGGAACAACCCTGGCCGCCTACCGACAGCTCGAGCAGCGTACCTTAATTGAATCAAGCACTCGTCCCATGTCGAAGCAAGCGCGCATCGCTGTTCTATTTCAACAGAGACCCGGCGTCATTAAGAAATCCGACATCCGGTCCAGCTGCCCCGATATCAGCGAGGTAACCGTTAAACGAACCCTCGGCCAGCTTGTTAGTTGCAGCGCAATCGAAAAAACAGGAGCGGGTCGTTCGACGGGCTACATACTCAAAGACGTCCATGCTCTAGAACTATTCTTGCAAGCCACAATACCCGATGGCGAGGCCGCAATAACAAAAGAGGCTTCAAAGGATAAGCTCCTTGAACGTGTAAACCACGCCGAGGATGAAAGCAGAGAAGGGCTCTATGAAGACTACGATTCATTCTCAAGGGACATAAAAACGAGATACGGAGTCTAGTCATATCTCAGAATAGCCTCATCCTTGTTGCCCAAAGTTATTTGCGCGTCATTGTGAAGCGGTAACCCCGCGCTGGCAAGGGCAAAAGTCCTCCTGCTGCGCTAGCTAGCAAATGACCTGCGCGTGCTCCTCGATGGCGGCGCGATCCTCGGCGGTAATACCCGGCTCGCACACCACGACGTCCAAATTGTCCAAGCGGCAGAAGGTGTAGAAGTCGCGCTTGCCGATCTTGCTGGAGTCGGCGATCAGATAGCGCGAGTCCGCTTTGCTAAAAGCGAGCTGCTGGATACGGCCCTCGTCCATGTTGGACGTGGACACGTCGCCGTCCAGAATGCCGTTGGCACCGATAAACGCCGTGTCAATCCCTAGTGCGCGCAGGGTATCCTCGGCCATGGGGCCCACAAAGGCGGCGGTGCGGCGACGGTACATGCCGCCCACCGGGCACAGCTCGCAATCCTCGCGCGCCTCGAGCAGGCTAAAGGCCGAAAGCGAATTGGTCACATAGATGGAAGACAGTTTGTCGGTGACTCGGAGAGCGCCAATGCGATCTCACGACGGTTGCGCGTATTGTCTCAATTAGATACTCAACGAAATACGGCCCCGCAGCTCAATAAGCTGCGGGGCCGTACCATACACCGACGAATCAACGACGAAGTGCATCCACTATTTGGCCAGCTCCTGAACGATCCAGTCAATTGCACCTTCGGGATCGTTGGTAAGGTCGATATACTCCTTGCCCCTTGTGGTGAGCAGTTTAATTCCAAGGCGATCGGTATCGGCCTTCATAGCGTCATAGTACATGCGTGCCTGGGGCGCCAGAACAATCACGTTGTACTGATCCATCGTCTCATAGTGGCTTCCGTACGCACCGGACTGAGAAACCAGATCGATACCCTTAGCAGCGGCACCTTCGCGAAGAGCATTTGCCAAGAGAGTCGAAGTGCCGGCACCCTGGCAAAGCACAAGCACGCGGATCTGCTCCGCCTTGTCCTTTACCGCCTCGAGAGCTTTTGCGACATTTTCCTGTGCGGCAATAGCATCTGCATCCGAGGTTCCTGCAGTCTCCTTTGCAGACTCTTCCAAACAAAGCTGATGGTCATACGCCTTGCAGAACGGATAGTAAATCACAAAGTCGACGACCAACAGCACTGCCATCAATACGAGAGAACGCAGATCGAGACCCGTGGTGAGGAACGCACCAATTGGGCCGGGAAGCGCCCACGGCATGGTATACATGGGGGCGTTCATTCCAATGACGTCAATGAAAAATTTACCGATAATGGCGTTGACCATAGGAGCCACTAGGAAGGGCACGAACATATAGGGATTGAGAACAATCGGCATACCGAAGATAACGGGCTCGTTAACTCCAAAAATCACCGGGATAATCGATGCCTTGCCCATGGCTTTAAGCTGCTTGGAGCGCATAAACATGATCAGGATAATAGGAACGATGAACGTGCAGCCAGAACCGCCCAGACCGCCGATGAAGCTTGTAAAGTCCTGCGTGAGAGCAATTGACGGGTGTCCACCTGCTTGGAAAACCTCAAGATTGGTAACGGTATTGCCGTAGAGCGCAGCATTGATCGGACTCATGACAACCGAAGCACCGTGGATACCCATAAATTGGAAAAGCGCGACCGCGCCTTCGATAAGCGCCATGCCAGGATAGGTGTCGACCGCGGAGAACAGCGGCGAGATGAGAGCGGATACCAAATTGGCGAACGGCACAGCAAGCAGCTTGCGGCTCGCAAGATCGATAAAAGCGCACGCAAGGATCGAAAACCCAAATGCAAAGATATCGCGAAAACTCTGCGCAATAGAGCCAGGGACCTCTTTGGGAAGCTTGATCGTCACATTATGGCTAATGCACACCTTATAGATATTAACGGTCAAGAATGCGGCTACGAACGCAGCGAGAAAACCCTTGGTTCCCATATAGCCGGTTTCAAAAACAGATGTATCTGCTCCGCCAATCGAGACAACATCGTTCGTCACCGATAGCAAGAGCATGCCGCACATGGCACAAACCATGCACGAGGTGGGGTTGAGAGATTTACCCGAAGGCATGCGACGGTTCATCGACATGGCAAGTGAGCTCGCCGTGGTGCCGGCCACCATAATGCCAAGAAGTCCCATGGTATATGCATAGATTTTATTGAAGAAATCCAGCACCTCAGACGGAAGCGTGATGCCTACATAGGCAGGGAGCGTCGAAAGAAGAAGGAACAGGCTCGAGAACAGCACAATTGGCATATTCGAGAGAAAGCCATCCTTAATCGCCACCAGATAAATGTTCCTCGAGATTTTGTCGAAGAGGGGCTGGTGTTTTTCAAGGAATTTGACGATAGCGTCCATAACACATCCTTTCATGATTCCCGGGCACACAACGATTTATCCGGACTCAACCGTCGTCGTCCCCGTTTGTATCCACTTATGTAAGTGAATACGTTCTTGTGCGAAATGTAATATCATTTGCGCGATTTGTCATAACCAATTCTTTTTCCGCTTTGTCGATATGTCAAGAATTCAAATACTTATTCGGTGAACGGTAGTTGATTAATATAATGTTTTCCCAGCTAAAGGCTATTTTTTCCGAGCAATACAATAAGCTTGCAACCGTTCACCGATTGGATATAACATATTGAATATATTGTTGTAACAATATTAGAGACAATGTCACAAGCCTGTCGTTCTAGTCAAAGGAAGTAACAATGCCCAAACGATTACTGAACATGTCCGCATCCGATTTTGCCGCCACGTCATCCATGGATCTAAAACAGGCAATTCTGGCTTCCGAGGGACGTACCATCATGGCGGAAAACGTACCCTCTTCCCAATTTCTCGGCGGCGTTACTAATGCAGAAATCGAACGTGCCGCAGGTGCCGACCTGCTTCTGTTTAACGCGCTCGATGTGTTCGATCCAGTTATTGCCGGTATTCCAGATGATCTCAATGAAAACCCGGTCACTTGGGTGAAGCGAGCATGCGGAAGGCCCATTGGCGTCAATCTGGAGCCAGTTGATAACGAGGCAGAGATGTCTGAATCCCGAACGGAAATCCCCATGGGTCGTCGCGTCTCTCCCAAGACCTTAGAAAAGGCTAACGAACTCGGATTTGATTTTATCTGCCTGACGGGCAACCCTGGAACCGGCGTCTCCAACGATGCAATCGCCCATTCGATTAAACTCTCCAAAGAGCATTTCAATGGCCTGGTCATAGCCGGAAAAATGCATGGAGCGGGCGTTGCGGAACCTGTCATGACGCTCGAAATTGCGCGCAAGTTTGTTGACCTCGGCGTCGATATCCTTCTCGTGCCAGCCCCCTACACCGTCCCTTGCTTCCAAGAAGCAGACCTGCGCGCCATCGTAGACTTTGTACGATCCCACAACGTAGGCAAGTCAATTGAAGAGAAGGTTCTCGTCATGGCGGCGAACGGGACGAGTCAAGACTCCTGCGACAGCGAGACCATTAAGAAAATAGGCCTTGCAGCAAAAGCAGCCGGCGCTGACCTCCAACATATCGGGGACTCCATGAACGGTATTTGCCTGCCCCAGAATATCTTCACGCTCGGACAAGCCCTTCGTGGATACAGGCATCAGATCGTCATGCTGAGCCGCTCTGTGATACGTTAAGGTTACCTTGCCCACGTTACATCCCGACTGAGGCAACCATCAGGTATAACCAACATGCAAACTGAGGCTCTAATGCTCGATACACACGAAAAACGGCCACTCTATTTACAGCTCACCGACGCGCTGCTCAAGCAGATCGTCGATGAATATCAAGCAGACGATAAACTTCCAACAGAAATGGAACTCTGCGACGAATACGCCGTAAGCAGAACAACCGTCCGACTTGCCATGAGTGAGCTGGAGCGTCGTGGAAGTATCTATCGAATCCAAGGTAAGGGGTCGTTTGTTGCACCGAAACGCGTTAGCGAGCTCAATTCACTTTTAGACTTTGACTTTGCAAGCCATTGCGATGGCGTTGATCCAGATGCCATTACCAAACATTTCGGCGGCCTCACATCAGGTCGTCCAATTTCCGTAATGATGCTCCAACAATTTGGATGTCAAAGTCGCGACAAAATTCAGCGTCTTGAATTGACCTACGAACTTGAAGGCAGCTTCATAGGCGCTGATACGTTCTTCATTTCAAAGTCGCGCGTTCCGAATAACCAGTTAGATTTTCAGGCATTTAGCAGAATCATGGACGACTTGTCCAAGTCTATCCAATCTGTTAGGGAAAGCTATAGAGCACGTCAGCTTAGCGATTCCGAAGCCAGTAATTATGGTGTTGCAAAACTTCCGGTCATCGAACTGACTCATTATGCTTACGACTCCGGAGGCAAACTAATCTCAATTGTCTGCCGCACCGTCTTAACTGGGCGAATCCCTTATCAAAACTTTATTTTCAAGTCCTAATGTTCTTTTTCTTTTGTCTCGATCTGTAACACGTAGCCGAGTTTTTAAGTCCTAACCGTTACAGATCGAGACAAACAAGGTAGGCCCCGCCGAATTGTCTCAATCTGTAACATCTGGTTGGTGGTTTCACCCCTACCTGTTACAGGTTGAGACGATTTGATAGTGGAGTCCTTATTTGCGCGTCATATCGCGTAGCGCTGACGCGCTGGTTTCCACAATGACAGGAGGTAAAAGTCCTCCCGCATCACCCGTTGGCAATCCCGTAGCGATAACTAGCAAATAACCTGCGTGTGTTCCTCGATGGCGGCACGATCTTCGGCGGTAATACCCGGCTCGCACACCATGGCATCCAAACTGTCCAGGCGGCAGAAGGTGTAGAAGTCGCGCTTGCCGATCTTGCTGGAGTCGGCGATCAGATAGCGCGAGTCGGCCTTGCTAAAGGCGAGCTGCTGGATGCGGCCCTCTTCCATATTGGATGTAGACACATCGCCATCCAGAATGCCGTTGGCGCCGATAAACGCCGCATCGATACCCAGCGCACGCAGGGTATCCTCGGCCGTTGGTCCCACAAAAGCGGCGGTGCGGCGACGGTACATGCCGCCCACCAGGCACAGGTCGCAGTCTTCGCGCGCCTCGAGCAGGTTAAACACCGAAAGCGAATTGGTCACAATGCGCAGGCGAAACGCCGGCAGCATCGAGGCCATCTGCTCAACCGTGGTGCCCGTGCCCAAAAAGATGGTCGAGCCTTCCTCGATAAGCTCCACAGAACGGCGCGCAATCTGCAGCTTTTCCTCGGCATGCTTCGTGCGCTTTTCGCTGTGCGAATACTCATGGCGCAGCATAGCGTGTGGACGGCCCTGCGCACTGCGGGCTCCGCCGTGCACGCGCTCGATCTCGCCCAGGCTCGCAAGCTCCTCAAGGTCACGGCGGATCGTCATATCCGAGACACCTAACGCATCCGAAATCTCCTTGACCGAGACCGTTCCCTGTTCCTCGAGCAGCTGCCGAACCTTATCCTGTCGCTCCGCTTTAATCACGATGAGTCCTCGCTGTTCCACGCTCACGTCAATTCAAACAATAACGAACAAATTGTATCAGACTCGCGCGCGTCAGAAATGAACGCCCGCACAGCTCCAATCATCACTTTTTTGAGAAAAATACCCCTGCTTTAGTGGGGTGTAGTGATAATCTCGCCTGTTCGCGCTACAGTTTGTCGGAAATACCTCGATGTTAGGAACCAAATGATCACTTCCGAGCTTTTCGGCACCGCGCCGTGCGGTACCCCCGTTCATCGTTACACCCTCAACGGGCCCGAGATCTGCGTTCGCATTATGGACTATGGCGCCACCGTGCTTGGTATCGACGTGCCCGACATTCCCGGCAACGTGCGCGATGTGGTGCTGGGCTTCGATAAGCTCGTGGATTACTTTGACAACCCCGCCTGCTTTGGCGCGACCATCGGCCCCGTGGCAAACCGCACCGCGGGCGCCACGATCACCATCGACGGCACGGACTGGCACATGCCGGCCAACGAAGGCGTCAACAACCTGCACAGCGATCTTGAGCATGGTCTGCACAAGCGCGTATGGGACGTTGAGCTCGACGAGACTCACAACGCCGTGCGCATGACCACCTCGCTTGAGGACGGTGAGCTGGGCCTGCCCGGCAACCGCACCTTTACGGCCGTGTTTACCGTTACACGCACCGGTGTCTTCCGTATCGAGTATGGTTGCGAGAGCGACCGTGCCACCTACGTGTCCATGACCAACCACACGTACTTTAACCTTGCCGGCCATAACGCCGGCATGGACTGTGAGCACTTCTTTATCGCCAACGCTGCCCACTACTTGCCCATTAACGAGCAGAACATCCCCACCGGCGAAATCGCTCCGGTCGAGGGAACACCGTTTGACTTTCGCGAGCTGCGCCCCGTCGCACCCGGCATGGAGGCCGACGACCCGCAGATTAAGCAGGCCCGTGGCTACGATCACTGCCTGTGCATCGATGGCTATCAGTACGGCCGCAACCTGCGTCGCGCCCTACATGTCGAGGAGATGTGGACCGGTCGTGAGCTGGACTACTACACCACCGCCCCGGGCGTGCAACTCTACACCGGCAACTGGCTGGGCGACGAGCACGCCAAGGACGATGCCAACTATGGTTGGGGCGCCGGCTTTGCCCTCGAGGCCGAGATGTACCCCGACACGCCGCACCAGCCGCTGTTCCCGCAGGGCATTGTGGGCCCGGGTCATCCCTACAGTAATGTGATCGAGTACCACTTTATGAGGCACTAAGCCCATAACACAACATATCGCACAGCAGCGCCCGCCGGCACACCGCCGACGGGCGCTGCTTCATGCCTAAATCCTTCTTTTCGATGCCACCGAATTGGTGACATAACAAAACTATGCCGAATTACTACGATGAACCCACTATGTCCGACCACGCGCTGGTTTATAAAAAATTAGCAACTCGTTTACCTGCGGTTTTATTCTCTGCAAATTTGGCATGCTCGGCGATAAGCAATTCATCGTAGTAAACCGGCATAGTTTTGGCGGACAGCGCCACACAGATCCCCTACGAAGGCAAAATGATCCGTTTTCCTCCGTCCCCAAGGGATCAGTTGAACAGATTGCCGATGGGATCGGGGGCGGAACTGGGGAGATAGCGGATTTCTAGCTCTATACCGAGCTTTTGCAACTCTTTGAAGGCGGCGATGTCTGTATCGCCTACGGCAACGGCAGGCGTTGCAGAGCGCTTGCCCTCCCCCGCCCGCATATGGCCGATACTAATCTTGGTTATTGGCACACCGCCCTTAACCAGCGCGAGCGCATCGGAGGGTGAGGCCACCATGATCAGAATCAATTGGCGAGGCGTTGCGGTATGAATGATGTCGATGACCTTTTGTACCGAGAAAAACCGCGTCCAAACGCCTTCTGGCGCCGCCACCCTCATGGGTGCCCATTGGCGCGAATCTGCCGCGATCTCATCGTTGACGATTAGGACAAGGTTGGAACCCACGGCTTCGTTCCACAGCTCAACGTCTTGTCCGTAAATGAAACGGTCGTCGATACGTGTGAGAAGGATCTTGGGTTGAGCCATGGCTGCCCCATTCTGTTTGAGACCCATACGAGCGGGACGTCGACCACCAACTCAACAGCTGGTCAAGCGCCAGATGGACGCCGCAGACATCGCGTCTCCAATATTAGTGCATTTAAAGTGAGAAAAGCCGTCAGAACACTTGCGCGGATTTGCGATGTCCCGTATCATAGACAGCCGTTGACGCCTCAGTTGCGTCACCACATGGCCGCCAGCGTAGCTCAGTTGGTAGAGCACCGCTCTCGTAAAGCGGGGGTCACCGGTTCGAGCCCGGTCGCTGGCTCCATTGCACAAGATAGCCGCCTTCTGGCGGCTTTTTTGTTGCCGATTTCGGGCGCGCATCCGCCAATCCAAGCACAACGCCGCCGGAAACTCCCCTACTCAACAAAAGCCCCGCTGATCGCAATCCCCAAAGGAACCGCGATCAGCGGGGCCCAAGCGAGCTCCCCCAAGGGATAACGCTCGCAACACGAACAGCTCAGCCGAGCAGCGCGCTACTCCTCCCAGTAAGCATCTGCAAGCAGCTTAAAGCAAATCTTCTTGACCGGCTGCGCGCCATCGCCCGGGAACTCGAGCGTGGGCATGTGAGGCTCGCCGGCAACAAACAGCGCAAACTTGTCGTCAGCAAGATCGCCGGCGATCGAGGCGTCGGAATCGACCAGATCGTAGTCGTCCTTCTCGTCGAACTCCTGGACCAGCGTCAGGCTGCCCGTGGCAACCTTAAAGGCCTCGCGACCCTCGACGTCGATCTGCAGGTCGTGATAGCGCTGATGCGTCTCATAGTGAGCCTCGGCTTCGGGACGCGTCGTGGGAGCCATGACGTTCGCAAAGACCTTGTCGCCCAGAATCGGATGGCTGCCGACCTCGAGCTTCGCCGGATCGTTCTCCTCGAGCCAATCGATCAGCACGTCGAGGCCCTTGAGCATTCCACGGTACTCCTCGATATCGCCCAATGCACCGTAAATCATCTAAATCCCCTCTCGGATCGTTTCTTTGGCGGCTACTCGGCAAACGCATTACCGACGCTGTTGCCACCCACATGCGTCTCGACCAGGGTAAGGTCGGGATTGAACACGACAGTGTCGGCGTCGCGCCCCGGCATAATGCTACTGCACTTGTCGTCGACATGAGCTAGCAACCGATGCCGGGGCCGCAGTACAAGCTCCTACAGCTCGGTCACGACAACGCCGTTGTAAACCTCGTCCCAACGATCCATAACCAAGTGGCCAGTCATGGGATCCATGGCATTGAGCTTGCCGCAGGTGTTGGCGGTACGCAGCACCGTCTCGTCGTCGGCGCCGGCAGCAATCGCATGTGCGAAGCCGGCAATGGTCGAATCGCCAGAGCCCGTAGCGTTAACGGCGGGGATATCGGGGGTCTTGGCGCGGAACGCACGGCCATTGTGGAAGCCAACGGAGCCGGCAGCGCCCATGGATACGACGACCCAGGGGATATCGGAGAAGCGGGCGTCAGAGGCGAGCGCGGAACGGAGCTCGTCCACATCGTCGGTGGTAAAGCTCGTGCCCAGAAGGCCGTTGATCTCGGTCAGGTTAGGCTTAACCAGCTCAGGCTTGACCTCGGACTTGAGCGCAGCCTCAAGCGAGGCACCCGAGGTATCGAGCAGCACCTTGGCGCCGGCGTTCTCGGCAATGCCCGTGATCTTGGCGTAGTAGTCCGCCTCGACGCCGCGGGGCAGCGAACCCGAGATGGTAACGACATCGGCCTTGCTCGCAAGCTCGGCGAACTTGGCGGTAAAGGCATCGAGCTCCTCGGGGGCAATCGTCGGGCCGCTCTCGAGCAGCTCGGTCTGGTTACCGGCATGAAGGATATTGAGGCAGATGCGGGTCTCGCCCTTGATGGGCACAAAATCATTCTTAATGCCGTTGGCATCCATGAGCTCGGCCATATAGGCGCCCATATGACCACCAAGCAGGCCGGTTGCCACGACATCGTCGCCCAGCTGGCCCAGGACGCGGGCCACGTTGAGGCCCTTACCGCCGGCGGTCTTTTCGGGCGTCACGCGGTTGACGTCGTCGATAATGAGCTCATCGAGCTGATAGCGCGTATCGACGGACGGGTTCATCGTAACGGTGAGGATCATTTCTAGCTCCTTATCTCGCAGGCTCCTTATGCCTTGCAAAACGAATTGGCTACATGCGACTACAAAATCTCGATTGTGAACGAGCGCACGATGGTTTCTTTGGGCTTGGCGATAAGGCAGCCGCGCTTGTGCTCAAGCACGTCATCCTCATCGGAACAGGTCGAGAGGCCGCCCCAGGGTTCAACTGCCACAAAATCACCCTCGGGCTTGCTCCACACAATGAGGTACGGGAAGCCCTCAAAGCTCAGGCGAACGCCCTTGTCCTCGCCCTTTTTGGAAAGCGTGACCTGACGGCTCTCGAGCACGTCAAAGATGGTCTCCGCAAAATCGAAGAGCTCATGCGACAAAGGCAGCGTCTTTCCCACCATGGGGTTCTTGGAACGCCTGTCCACATCAATCAATCCGGTCGAGGGAACGGCGGTGCAGAGCTCCGCAGCCTCGTCTTTCTCAAAACGCAACTCGTAGTCCGTATAGGCCTCGCCCTCGTCGAGCGGACACCTAAAGCCGGGGTGTCCACCGATAAAGAAAGGCATGTCCTCGGTGCCCTCGTTGGTAACCTCATAGGAGACACGCACGGCGGCGTCCTCGAGCGTATAGCGGGCGACAAGTTTAAACGGATACGGATAATCGCTCAGCAGCGCGGCGTTATCCTCCGAAGCCAGGCACATCGCCAGCTCGTTCTCGCTCTGGCCCAGCAGCTTCCACTCCTGTTTGCGCGCAAACCCGTGGCGAGCGAGCTTTACATGATGCCCGGCAAACGTCATGGCGCTGTTGTCGCGCAAGCCTCCGCAAATCGGGAAGCAAATCGGTGCCTGGCCGGACCACACGGCGGGATCGCCCTGCCACAAGTACTCGCGACCTCCAGCCTCAATCGAGGTAAACGAACCACCAGCCGTGGACACCTTAATAGAAATCGAATCGTTGGAGAGAGCGTATTCCATTGCCCATCCTTTCGAACAACTGCTTTTTGCTCGCAAGTACCCGTCTCGGCCCTAATCAAAGGACAAACCCGCACGTTCATCGATGCGTCCGGTATCCCAGCCATGCAACGGGGTACCATACAGACATTGATGCAATTACAGCTGAAAGGCCTTCTTATGCGAACCATCATCCTCTACGCCTCGCGCCATCACGGCAATACCAAAAAGCTCGTGGACGCCATCGTCGAGGCACACCCCGAGATCGATACCCTCGACGTCAAGGCGCTCGGTAAAAACGAGTACCCCGACCTGCACGAATACCATCTGATCGGCGTCGCCACGGGCATTTATTACTCCGAGATCGACAAGGACATGGCACGCGTGCTCACGAACGTGCTGCAGCCGCAGGACAAGGTGTTTGGCCTTATGACCTACGGTGGCAAAAACAAGTGGTACGGCAAGGATATCGATGGCATCTGCCGCATGAGGCAGGCCATCTTTATGGGTGTCTACGGCTGCCCCGGCTTTGATACGTGGGGGCCGTTCAAGCTCGCCGGCGGTGTCCAAAAGGGACACCCGACCGCCGAGGAAATTAAGGGCGCCGTCGACTTCTTCGACAAGATCGAAGACGAGTATGGCGACATCATCGTCGAAGAGTATGCCAAGCGTGAGAAGCGTCTAGCCTACGAAAAGGAGCATCCTGCGGGAGGTCTTGTGGCCGGCGTCAAGCGCACGGCAAAGAAGATCGCTAACAAGCTGTAACTGTGAAGGTGCTTTTGAGCGTTTAACCCATACGGCGGGTCCGAGCAGATTCGGGCCCGCCGTCTTTTTCTATCGTTACTCGGTAAAGGCGTTGCCGACGCTCTGGCCGCCAACATACGTCTCGACGAGGGTGAGCTCATGGTCGAACACGACAAAGTCGGCGTCGCGACCCGGCATGATGCTGCCGCACTTATCCTCGATGTGCGCGGAGCGTGCCGGCACCTCGGTTGCCATGCGAATGGCGATATCGGCGCTGGCGATGCCCCAGTCGACGATGTTCTTGACGCCCTGGGCAAGCGTGAGCACCGAGCCGGCAATGCTCTTGCCGTCAGCGAGCCAGCACAGGTTGTCCTTCATGATGACGTCCATGCCACCACTGGTGTAGCTGCCCTCGGGCATGCCGCCGCAGCCCAGGCAGTCGGTGATGAGCACCGTGTGCTGCCAGCCCTTTGCCTGCAGCAGTGCCTTGATGGCGGCAGGGTTTACGTGCTTGCCGTCACAGATGATCTCGGCGTAGGTCTCGGGCGTGGACATGGCAGCACCCACGACACCGGGCTCACGGTGATGCAGCCCGCGCTGGCCGTTATAGGTATGCGTAAAGCAGCTGGCACCGGCGTTGATGGCAGCGATGCACTCATCGTAGGTGGCGTCGGAGTGACCGATGCTGGTCACCACACCCTTGGCGTTCAGAGCAGCCGCATAAGCAGCGGCACCGTCGCGCTCGGCCGCCATGGCGCTCTTAACGATGCGACCACCCGCAGCCTCCTGCCACTGATCGAAGACCTCCTCGGAGGGATCGATCAGGTAGGTGGGGTTCTGTGCGCCCACGTGCTTCATGGTAAAGAAGGGGCCCTCCAGATAGATGCCCTGAATGCGAGCACCGCAGAAGTCAGGGCCGCGACCCTCGTCCGCCTGGGCGATGGCGGCGCAGGCATCCTTGATCTGCTCGACGCCATCGGTGAACGTCGTGGGAAGCCAGCTGGTGGTACCGCGACGGGCGAGCTCGGTCGAGCTGATATCAATGCCCTCGGGATCGTTATCGGTAGTCGAGTGGTTATAGAAGCCATGGATGTGAGTATCGACCATACCCGGTGCGATCCACGATCCCGTGTAGTCCTTAATCTCGCAAGAGGGCTCGTCGGCCTGCCAGGCGCCAAAAACGCCATCCTCGACCATAAGATAGCCGCCCAGTTGCGGGCCTGCCGGCAAGAAGAACTTGTCAGCCTTAATTGCGTACGTGCTCATATGCACTCCTTGCTTCTAAAGCAGTTGACTGTGGTAATGCTTATACCCGGTCCATGTAAAAACAAAAAGCGCCCGCCCGCCGTTATGAGCGGACGGGCGCCCTTACAGGGGGACGCGATTAAGCGGTGAAGGGGTGAATCGTCACGCCCTTGACCACGCGGTTGACCGTGCCGGTGGGGCTCGGCGTATCGGGCGTGTTGCCCACGCGCACGGAGTTGAGCAGGCTGATAGCCTGGGCAAACATCACGAACGGCAGGGCAAGGTAGCCCTCGGGAAGCGCCTCGTAGCCCTTAAAGGTGAAGGACTCGCCCTCGTAGACGGTAGCGCCATCCTGCTGAACGGCAACGGTGTGCTGAGCGATCTTGTCGCCACCGATCTCGTTGAGGATGTCGATGTCGTACTGACGGGTGTAGGCGTCGTTGTTGACGAACACGAAGACGAGCGTCTTATCGTCGACGAAGGACTTAGGTCCGTGACGATAACCCATGGAGGTGTCGTAGGAAGTAGCAACCAGACCGTGAGCGAGCTCAAGGATCTTGAGCTGGCTCTCCTGGGCAAGGCCACCGAAGGAGCCAGAACCCAAGTAGGTCACGCGGTTAAAGTCGCCAGCCAGGTAATCGGCGATCTCGGGCTCACGGGAGATGACCTCCTCGCCCATCTTGGCGATGGTCTCGACCCACTCGGCCTTCTGCTCGTCAGAAGCAGTGTCAAAAATAAGGGTGGAGAGCAGGGTCATGCAGGAGTAAGAACCGGTCATGGCGAAGCCCTTGTCGTTGGCGCGCGGAATGAGCAGCGTCAGCGCGTTGGGATCATCGGCAGACTCGACGGCGAGCTTGCCCTCGGGAGCGCAGGTGATGTTGAGGAACTTGACGTTGTGGACGAGCTCCTTGGCAACGGCAACGGCGGCAAGGCTCTCGGGGCTGTTGCCAGAGCGGGCAAAGGAAACCACGAGCGTGGGATCCTCGGCGCGCAGGAAGTCGCGCGGGGCGCTCACGATGTCGGTCGTGGCGATGGGCTTAAAGTCGTAGAGATCAGTGTTGCCAGCGTGACGCAGGTACGGGGCGCAGGTATCGCCAACGTAGTCGGACGTACCGGCACCGGTGAAGACAACGGACAGACGACCCTCGCCCATAGCGCGAGCCTCGGCCAGGAAGGCCTCGATGGCCTCCTTGTTCTCGCGATAGATGTTGAGCGTATCACGCCAAAGCTCGGGCTGCTGAGCAATCTCGGCCGTGGTGATCTGGGCGCCGAGCTCGGTGAGCTCCTCGACACTCTTCTCGAACATTTCTAATACCTCTCTCTAGAAGTAATCCTCTGACGTGCAATTATACACTTCGGTTGGTTATCTGGTAGTAACCAGTTAAATGCAAAGAATCATCATATGGAAACGATGCGAACACTAGTCGCTACGCTGGTGGTAAACCTTGTATTTAAACTGATCGGCACGAGCAACCGAGAGTGTGTACTCCACAACCTCGTTTGACTCGTTATACGTAGTCCTGACCAAATCGAGCACAGGCGAGCCCTCGACAATTCCCAAAAGGTGAGCGTCGGTGGGACGGGCTATGCTCGCATAGAACTCCTCTTCGGCCACGCGTATCTTTTGCTGAAAGTCTTGCTCAATCACATCGTAAAGCGGCTTACGCTCCAGCAGCGGTCGCTTTAGGGACAGAAATTGACGAACTGGTAGATAGCTGCGTTCGACCATCATGGGCATGTTGTCGGCAGAACGAAGGCGCTTAAGCTTAAAAATGCGATCACCGATACGCAATCCCATATGCTCGGCCAGATTTTTATCGGCCTCCATCTCGCAAAACTCGAGAATCGTGGTCTCGGGGTCGCGACCCATCGCGCGCATCTGCTCGGTAAAGCTGTAGGACTGCATGAGATTGGTTGCCTTTGCCGAACGGTCGGTCACAAAGGTACCGCGACCGTGCTGCCGAACCACCAGTCCTAAACGCTCCAGTTCCTGCAGAGCCAGGCGTACCGTAGTGCGCGAGAGACCATAGCGCTCCGAAAGTTCGCGCTCGGAAGGAATCATGTCACCGGCGCGATATTCATGGTCGATCTTTTCGGTCAGAATATCGACCAGCTGATCGTACAGCGGTTGCTTACGCGCTCCGATCGCCATCCTATCCTCCCTTTTGCTCGAATTCGGCTAACTACCTAGGTGTTTAGCATTATCTGTCTGCCACACCCGAATCATCAAGAAAACAAAAGCCGCGCGCTCTTTCGAGCACGCGGCTTTTAACATACACATGGCTTAAGGGGTCGGGGTGTGAGCCGCGTAGGGACACATCCCTCAAGCTAGAGCCTTACCAGATGCTCGGCCAGAGACCAAGCGGGCCAGCGCCCAGGATGCCAAGGACGAAGAGCAGGAGAATGCCCTTGGTCGGGGTCCAGCTGTGCTTAGCGAACATGTAGTAAAGCAGCAGCGTAAGCATAAGCGGGACGAGCTTCGGGACGATGGTGTTGAGGGTGTCGGCAACAGAGAAGTTGACCGGATCCTCGGTAACGGTGCCGTAGGTCACGGACTCCATGCCGTTGCCCAGATCGGTGACGCCGCACTCGACAGCGTTGCCGTCGGCATCGGAAGCGGTGAGGGCGTTGCCGTCCTCATCGGTCATGGCGATGGTACCGGCCTCAGCGGTCTCGGTATCGATGCCCTCCATACCGGTGAAGTTCTCGGCCTCCTTCTCGGAGACGATTACGGTAGTAGCGGAGAGGCCACGGGTGGTGCCGTTGGGGATCTGGAGGTTGATCTGGGTGCCACCCATGGTGACGACCAGGCAACCGACGACGAAGACGCCCATGATGGAAGCGGCACGCGTGAAGGCCTGCATGTTGGCAGTCAGAGCGTCAATAGCGCTGGTGCCAAGCTTGTAGGACCAGTTCATGAGCCAGAAGCGCAGAGCGAACTGGACGACGTTGAAGATCACCAGGAAGATGATCGGTGCAGCGGCGTTGCCGTTGATGGCCATGTTGGAGGTGATGCCGGCCGTGATAGGCACGAGCGTCAGCCAGAACAGGGCGTCACCGATACCACCGAGCGGGCCCATTGCGGCGACGCGGACGGCGCGGATCGTGGGGATGTCAACCTTGTTCTGCTCGAGCGAAAGCACGATGCCCATAACAAAGGTGACGAGGAACGGGTGGGTGTTGAAGAACTCCAGGTTGTGGCTCATGGAAGCCGCGAGGTCGTTCTTGTTGGTGTGGATCTTCTCCAGACCGGGGATGATGGAGTAGAGCCAGCCAGCGGCCTGCATACGCTCGTAGTTGAACGAGGCCTGCAGGAAGCAGGAGCGCCAAGCCATCTTGTTGAGGGTCTTCTGGTCGAGCTGCGGAGCAGGAGTGAGATCCTCGTAGTGCTCCGGGATCACATACTCATTAGATGCCATCTTCGAAGTCACCTCCGTCAGAAACAGCTGCACCCTTCAGCTCGGTCTGCTGCTGGAAGTCCCAGAAAGCGATACCGAAGCCGATGAGAGCGAGGATGAGCAGAGCAGGGGTTGCCAGCGAATCGTTGGCAACGGTGATGAGCGCGAGGCCAAAGCCCATGAGGAAGAAGCCCCACATATCGCGGTTCATCATTACCTTGAGCAGGACGGCGAAGCCGACGAAGCGCATCATGCCGCCTGCAGCGGAGAGACCGGTCTGCAGCCAAGTCGGGATGGCGGAAGCGATGGTCTGACCGATGGTAGCGCCAGCGATGAAGAACAGGGTGACGACGACAGCGAAGATCAGGCCGAGCAGAGCCATGGCGAAGTAGTTCAGGCGCTCGATGCCCTTGGTGTCCGCGTTGTGAGCCATGTTATCGGCCGTGGACATAAGCGGGGACATAAGCGTGAAGACCAGGGTAACGCCAAGCTGGCCAAGCAGAGCGAACGGAATGGCGAGGCCGACTGCCGCGTTGGGCTCGAGGCCCGTGGCGATAGCGAGAATGGCTGCCATGATGCCGCCGATGACGGCGTTAGGCGGCTGAGCGCCTCCGATCGGCATGTTGCCGATCGTCATGAGCTGATAGGTACCACCCACGAGAAGACCGGTGTTGAGGTCGCCAAGGATAAGACCGATGACGGCGCCGGTGACGATGGGCTGATAGAGAGACTCGAGGAAGTCAAACTGGTCGATTGCCGCGATGAACGTGACAACGAAGACCAGAGCGATCTGGATGATCGAGTATTCCATCTTGCTCCTCCTTTCAAAATGTATGTACGCACTTTGGATATCACGTACAGAACGTCAGGGTTTCACTCCTGACAACGTGGATCACGAGGATTACGAGAAGAGCTTGCTCGTGTCCTCAACAGGCGTGCTCGGAACGCGCCTGATCTCCAACTCCACCCCCAATTCCTGCAGCTCTTTAAACGCAGCGACATCCTCGTCGTTAACTGCGACGGAGGTGGCGACTTGGCGCTTTCCTTCCGACATGTGCATGTTGCCGATGTTTACCTTCTTTATAGGCACACCGCCCTTGACGAGCGTAAGCACGTCTTCCGGTGTTTCGGCCACGATGAAGATCTTCTGGCGCGGGCTCGCCTTGCCAATGACGTCGATGGTCTTCTGCAGGGAGAAGAAACGCGTAGCGACGCCGGCGGGAGCGGCCATCTTCATGAGGTTCTGGCGCATGGTGTTGGACGCCACGTCGTCGTTGGCGACGAGGATGAGGTTGGAGCCCAGAGTGGAGTTCCACTGGGTGGCAACCTGACCATGAACCAGTCGGTTATCGATGCGGGTAAGAAGAATGTTGGGTTCTGCCATGTTGATCAGCTTCCTTTCGATATTTGCTGACGACAGTTACTTGATCTCCTGAATCGCGTAACGCGAAACATCTACGACGGCTCCGGATCGGACTTTGATCTGGACCTTCTCGCCTTCGAAGCCTTTGACGGTTCCGTAGATACCGCCGGCGAAAAGAACCTCCTGACCCGGCTTGAGCTCGGTGTGCAGCTCCTTGAAGTACTTCTGCTTCTTCTTCATGTTGATTTGCGACCAGATGGTGTAAATCAAGCCCATGATGACAAGCAGGCCTAAAAGGGCGACCGAGGAGCTCAGGACGTTGGCTCCGAAATCGGCCATTAAATGCCGTCCTCGTCGCCGAAGATATCCTCTTCCTCGGAGCCGGCAACGGATGCGACCGTCTGGGCGGTGACGCCCGTCTGGCCAACGGTCACGGCCTGCTCGCCAAGCTCGGCGAGCGTGGCATTGCCGCGGAGGAACAGAAGCTCAATAACCATGGGAAGGTTGGTGCCAGTCAGAACCTCGACGTTGTCGACATCCTGGGCAATCATCATCGACTGGTTGAACGGGGTGCCGCCAAGCAGGTCGGTAAAGACAAGCACGCCATCGCACTCCTCGCGCATGGCGGTAATAGCGGCGCGGAGATCCTCACCGTAGGATGCGGCCTGGTCGCCCTCAAAAGGAACGACGGTAAAAGCAGGCTGGTCGCCGGCAACCATAGCGATAGCGCTTGCAAGACCGGGTGCGAACTGTCCATGACCGGTAAGAATAAAGCCAACCATTCAAATTTCCCTTCCGAAGGTGTGTACGATCTGAGTCCGATGATTTTCGGAAGCCAGCGGGCGCTCGCCCTTAAAGCTTCTTAGAAAGCGTTCTTTGAAGACCAGTGGTTTCTAAACTGGTAGTAACCACGTGACGTGTTGTTGTCACTATATCACCCCAGAAGAGGTCGCTTTCGTTGATTCATACGGTAAAACGTTTTTGCACCGCTCACGGTGATAAATCGACCGTTTACCGGTCGTTAACACTTCTACCTGCGGTTTTGAAACCGTTTCGAAATGCTTTGGCAAAAAATCTGATCTTTTCGTGTCAATACAACGCAGGGCGGCTAAAAATAACGTAAAGAAAAATTGCAGGTCATTGTGAAGATTTGTGAATTGGTCTTTTTGGCTTAATACCAGTTAGAACCAGTTTTGAGATTATCGGTGAACGGTAGTTTTCGACCGTTCACCGGTTACTTGCAATCGTTTGCAGTTGTTTTCCCAGATGAATTAGGAGAACCCGATGGAGCGCTTGCGCGATCACGGGAAGTTTTGGCATTTGTCCTCATCCCCCGCGCGCCAACTCCGGCACCCAAAATGGGCTAATAGCTCACGCTAATCGTTTTCAATCATTATTTACTCAGCATCCGTAATTATTTATCGTTTATCGTTAATTCTGATATGATACAAGTATCATCCAAAACGCCGATTGGAGGGGTTATGGTCCATCGAAACGAATCTATATCGAATGAAACCATCAGCCGCGAACAGACGATAGCCAAACTGAGGAAGCTCGCTCGCATCTGCAAATGGGCCACGATCTGCATTACCACCGCGCTCGCACTGGGACTCCTCGCAGTCATTGCGATTGACCTTCTACTCATATTTCCTGGCCTCTCCCAAGGGTCATGTCTCCAATCCGTAGAACTTCAAGCCGGCGAAGGGCCGTGCCTTGCTATCGTCGGTACCGATGCGCAGGCCCCGCTTATGCTCGTCGCACACGATGGTCACACTGCCATAGGGAGCCTCTTGATGACATGTCTCGCGCTTACCATCGCGCTAAGTGTGCGCAGGCTTTTCTTCAACATTGAAAAGGAAGGTAGGCCCTTTGACCTTGAATGTAACCAGACACTTCATCGAGTAGGACATTTATTCCTTATCGGCGGCGTTGCCGTGAGGCTTCTTGGTGCCGTTATCACGGGAATGATACTCTCAGGATTTGGCGGCAGCTTTACGGATGCGTTCGTCGGCCAGTTATTCGAGCCCTCCATGCTCTTTGCAGGCCTGATTATTTGCCTGATTGCCAGCGTCTTCCGCTACGGGTATATCCTGCAAAAACAAGATGACGAGTTGCTCTAGGGGGAATCCATGATTATTCTGCGGCTTGACCGCATGCTCGCCGAACGCAAGATCTCATCCAAAGAGCTTGCGGAACGTGTGGGCATCTCCCAGGTCAATATGTCACGCATTAAGACGGGCAAGGTTTCTGCCATACGTTTTTCAACTCTTGACGCGATATGCCGGGCACTCGACTGCCAACCGGGCGATGTACTGGAATATATATCCGATGATGAAGCCGATAGCCTTTTTGGACTTAAAGATGAATAGCCATAATTAAGCCGCCAATCACGCCCTCGACGCAAAATGCCCGCCAGAACGACTTCCGTACTGGCGGGCTTTCTGCTGTCAATCAGCTAGATGCTCGATGAGCCGTGCGACTCTTTATGCAAACAGGCCGTAGATGCTGATGTTGGCCTTGGCGTAGAGGCCGTTAGCATACTCGGTCCACTTGGAGCTAGCGCTCGAAGCCTGCGAGGAATACTGCTGATAAGCAGTGTAATAGGCGGTCATGGCCTGCTTATAGGTAGCGCTATCGGCCGTAAAGGCATCGTCGGCAAAGGCCTTAGCGTAGGTGCTGTCGGCATCCTTCCAGGTACCCTTTGAGCTATCCCACTCATCGCCGGCAAGGTTGATGATGTAGTCGGCGTAGTCCTTGCTCGCGGTCTCCTCGTTGCCGTCAGCAGGCTCGGTCGGGGCGGTCGGCATGCTTGCGGAGGTGTCGCCGACCTTCTTCTTGTAGAGCTTCTGCAGCGTCGCAGACTGGCGGACGATCTGCTTGGCCTGGTCTTTGGACACACCATACTGCGTGGCCATGGTCTTGTAGTCGGAGGTGCCGATGGAATCCTCGGCGTACTGCTTCATTTCCTTGGAAGAGACGGTAATGCCCTCATCCTCGGCAGCGTTCAGCAGAATCTGGTTGCGCACGTAGGACAGGATAACGTCGGCAGACGGAGCGGTGTAGTTGCCGTCGTCGTCCTTGACGGTATCGAGACTGTACTGGCTCTCGATGGCCTCACGCGCGGTGATGTCGCTCTTCTTGCCGTTGTAGCTATAGCTTGCCACGGTCGAATCGAGCTGGTCCTCGGACAGGGTCGCCGAGCCGACGCCCTTGCCGCCAAAACCACCGTTGCCGATAAAGAAGCCGACCACGGCAGCGATCACGACGGCGACCACAAAGGCGGCAATCATCGTCTTCTTGTGCTTGCAAGCGTGGTCGTCCACGTCGGAGCCGTTGTCCTCATCCTGCTCCTCGGGCATGAGGTTCTCGTCGGCGGCGTCCGCGGCGATCTTTGCCTCCAGGCGAGCGTCCTCCTCCTCGGCGGTCGTGCCGGCGGCAATATGTCCGGCAGACGTGCCGGCGACCAGGTCAATCTTTTCGTCCTCATCACCGTCGGGGCCTTCGCCGCGCTCGATGATCTGGATGCCGTCAATCTCGTCCTTCTCGTCCTTCTTTTGAATCAGACCCATATCAGTTACTCCTTGTTAGGAAACATAGTCCCCAATAGAATACGCCCGGCAGAGCGCCGGGCGTATTGATTCTTAGGTTATACGCAAACACTTAAGTACTATTTAGGCGTTTGCAGCGTGCATACCTTAGACCAGGTGCGCGATAACGGCATCGGCAAAGGCCTGCGTGCCCACAGCGCCCTCAACGGAGCCGGTCTGGGCACGACGCACGTCACCGGTAACCTGCTCGCCCTCGTCGAGCGTGGCAGATACGGCGGCACGAATGCGATTGGCAACATCGTTCTCGCCCAGGTGATCGAGCATCATCGCAGCAGAGAGGATCTCGGCCGTGGGGTTGGCGATATCCTGGCCGGCGATATCGGGCGCGGAGCCATGCGTAGCCTCAAAGATTGCGCAGTCGGCACCGATGTTGGAGCCGGGGGCCATGCCCAGACCGCCCACCAGGCCGGCGCACAGGTCACTCACGATGTCGCCGTACAGGTTGGGCAGCACCAGGACATCGAAGTCGTTGGGATTCTGGACCAGGCCCATGCAGGTGGCGTCGACGATCTTGTCGTTGAACTCGATATCAGGATAGTTGGCGGCCACCTCGCGCGCCACGCGCAGGAACAGGCCGTCGGTCGCCTTCATGATGTTGGCCTTGTGCACGGCCGTCACCTTTTTGCGGCCGCAGCGGCGGGCATACTCAAAGGCATACTCCACAATGCGGCGGCTCTTGGCGATAGAGATCGGCTTGATCGAGATCGCGGAATCGGCGACGAAGGTCTTTTGGCCCGAACGCTCGACGAGCTGCGAGAGCTCCTCGACCTCGGCAGCGCCCTCATCGAACTCGATGCCGGCGTAGAGGTCCTCGGTGTTCTCACGCACGATAACCAGGTCGACGTCGCGGAAGCGCGAGCCGTCGCCCGGCTGCGACAGGCAGGGGCGCACGCAGGCGTACAGGTCGAAATGCTTGCGCAGGGCCACGTTGACGCTGCGGAAACCCGTGCCGACCGGCGTGGTGATGGGGCCCTTGATGGCAACCTTGGTCTCGGCGACCGCATCGAGCACGTGCTGGGGCAGCGGCGTGCCAAACTCGTCCATGACGCCGGCACCGGCCTCCTGGACGTTCCAGTTGATCTGGACACCAGTGGCCTCGACCACGCGGCGCATGGCCTGCGTAATCTCGGGACCGATACCGTCACCGGGAATCAGGACTACATCGTGCGCCATAATCTGTTACTCCTCGTCTTCGGCGTCGTCAGATTTTTTAACGCTAGCACGCTTCTTCTTTTTGGAGAGATCCAGGCCAAAACGTTTAACAAGCATTTCGCAAATCTCGCTCGAACGGGCCTTGAGATAGCTGCCCTTGCCGTTCTCGGCGTCGAACTTAAGGCGCAGCGCGAGCTTCTCGGCAACCTCGGCGTCGATCTCGCCCTGGCAAAACTCGTACAGGCAACCGAGCATGTCGCGATACTCAAGGTCGCCGTGGTAGCACTGGATGGCCTCGTCCAGGATGGGCCAAGCCTCGCGCGAACGCTCGACGCTCGTGGCGCCCCACACGCACAGCAGGCGGAAGGCGGCATAGCGCAGCGTGGAGGAAATCTCGTCGAACAACGCGGTCTCGGCGCCCTCAAAGGCATCGCCCAGCTGCTCAGGGCAGGTGGTAGCGAGCGCCGTCAGGGCATCGAGGGCCTCCCAGCGGGTCTGCGCCTCGGGGCGATCGAGCGCCTCGATCAGCGCGGGCACGCAGGGCACGACGCGCTGCGGATCGCGCTCGGCCAGCAGATGCAGCACGCGGGCGGCAAACTGGCGGATGCGGCGCGTGGGGCAGCCGAGCTCCTTGACCAGGCGGTCGACGGCGTTCTCGTTCTCCTCTGCCAGCTGAAGCTGTGCCAGCTCCTCGTCGGTAAGCTGTTCGTCTTTGTTTTCTGCCATAGTTACCTCTTCTTATTTCTTAGCGTGCTTGCAGCACCCTTGCTGTCATCGGTGACCGAGATGAGCTGTCGGTCGGCCGCGCCATTGCGACGCGCACGGCGGCGTTCCTCAGCGTCGCCCGCGTCGGCGGCGGCGCGATGAGCCTTGTTGACGTTAAAGACCTCGTCGTGCTTGCGCCACGGACCGACGGACTCGCCAAAGCTCATCTTAAGACCGGCGATAAAGCCGCCGAGCCAGCCGATCGGCGCAAACTGCACCAGCGGGAACAGCGAGAACACCCAGGTCAGTAGGACGACTGCCGCCGCGCCTGCAAAGTTGGCAATCCAGTAGTCGCGCTTGGTGATCACGCGCTTTTCGCACGCCCACTGGCCGCACAAAAAGCCAATGTAGATCGCAAAGAGAAAGAGCACCAGCGCTAGTACCACGAACGTCCAGCTCATGGGCACTACTCCCCGTGATGGTGACCGCAGCAGCACTCATGGCCGTCGTCATGGCCGTGGCCGCCGCAGCACTCGTGGTCCTCGCCGTGATGGTGACCGCAACCGCACTCATGGTCGTCGCCGTGCTCGCCGCAACCGCAGCCGTCCTCGTGAGCGCCATGCTCCTCGGGACGATACTGCGACCAGTCCAGACCGGCGGCGATGGCGTCGGCCTCCTCCTTATAGAGGACCGTGATGGCCTGGGTGCCCAGCTTGGCGCCACCGATGGCGTCGAGCATGTCGTAGAGCGTAAAGGCCACGTCGGCGCCGGGCAGCGCAAGCTCGCGGTCGTCGGCATAGGCGAGCGCCAAGCGCAGGTCCTTAATGAAGTGCTCGACCATAAAGCCGGGCTTGTAGTCGCCGTCGAGCGCCTTGGGCGCCAGGCTCTCCATGGCGCCGGACTTGCCGGTACCGCCCAGGATCATCTGGCGGGTCTTCTCCAGGTCAAGGCCGCTCAGCTCGGCAAATGCCATGGCGTCTGCCATGCCGACCATGCAGGCGCCCAGCGACACCTGGTTGGCGAGCTTGGCAGCCTGGCCTTTGCCGGCGCCGTCGAAGCAACAGATGGTTGCCGCAAAGGTGGAAAGGATGTCGCGGACCGGGGCGATGTCGTTCTCGGTGGCGCCCACGATAGCCGTGAGCGTGCCAGCGATAGCACCCGACTCGCCACCGGTGACGGGGCAGTCAAACGCCATGCGGCCGGAAACCTGGGCGGCCTCGGCAATGTCACGGGCGAGCTCGGGCGAGCTCGTGGTGAGGTCGATCAGGACCGCGCCGGGCTTAGTGCACGCGAGCAGGCCGTCGCCCGCCAGGTAGAGCTCCTCGACCTCGGAGGGATAGCCCACCATGGTAAAGACGACATCGGCGTTAGCCACGGCATCGGCCGGCGTATCGGCCCAGGCGGCACCGCGCTCGATAAGCGCGGCAGCCTTGGACTTGGTGCGGTTGTTGACCGTGACGGGATAGCCGGCATCCAGGATGTGACCGGCGATGGGGGCACCCATGATTCCGGTGCCGATAAATGCGACGGAGAGCTTGTTTGCCATGAAACCTTTCCTTTTGGGTTGGGTGTTGTTACCAGGTTGAATACTCGGTGCCAGCGTTTGGGCTGTGAGTCGAGGGCGATTACGGACGCAGCGCTTGCCTACTGGCCGCGCACGCGGCGGGCGATGCGGTCGGAAAGCGACGCCTTGTCGGCGCGGTTCTTACCCCAAAACGCGCAGGCCACCATGCCGGGGCCCACGTGCGAGCCAATGGTGGGGCCCACGGAGCTGCGAATGATTGTGACGTCGGCGCAGCCCTCCTCCTTGCGGATGGCGGCCTCGAGCCAGTCACCGTCCTTTTCGGCATCGGCCGTCATGATGGCGATGGGCATGGTGCGGTCGGGCACGTAGTTCTCGCGGAACGACTTGAGAATGGACTTGAGCGCCTTCTTGCGGCCGCGGTTGACGCCGATCAGCGACAGCGAGCCGGCCAGGTCGTAGGAGAGCTCGGGCTTGACATCGAGCTTTGCCGTGAGCTGCGCCGCCGCGGGCGGAATGCGGCCGCCGGCAGCCAGTGCGTCGAAGCTCTCGAGCGTAAAGTAGCCGTGGACGTAGGTCTTTGCCTCGTTTGCCCAATCGACCAGCTGCTTGGCGGTCAGTCCCGCCGAACGCTGGCGCACGGCCTCGAGCGCCAAGAGCGCGCCGGTCGCGCAGGGCAGAGCGTTGTCGACCACGTAGAGCTCAAAGTTGGGATACTCGGCGCGCACGGCATCTGCCGCCTGGCACGCGGAGTTGTAGCTCGACGACAGCGCCGAGGTAAAGCACAGGTAGACCGTAGGCGTACCCTCTTTGGCGCACTCGGTAAAGAACTCGATATAGCGACCGAGCGACACAGCCGAGGTGGACACGCGGGCACCGGCGCGCATGCGGTCGTAGAACTCCTTGGGTGTGATGCTCGACCAGATGTCGTCCGTGCGCTCTTCGCCATCGATAATGAAGGGGAAACCCAGGATATCGACATCGAGGTTCGCGGCGACCTCGGGGCTAAAGTCGCAGCAGGTATCGACGACGATGCGGCAACGGTCCGAATGACCGGCGGATGCGGCCTTGTCCATCAAAGCGACTCCTTACGTAAAAAGGCGGCCACCCGCATGGGATGGCCGCCAACCGTTAACTCATGCAAGTTAACGTATTTTACTCGTCAAGTGTTTCGATACGGGGCTTGATGATGCCATATCCACCATTCTTACGGTGATACACCACATTGATAAGGCCGGTCGTCGCGTTCTCGAACACGTAGAAGTCGTGGCCGAGCAGGTCGGTCTGCACCAGCGCCTGCTCCTCAGTCATCGGGGTGACGTCGATGACCTTCTCGCGGACGAGCAGGTCGTCCTCCTCCTCGGGCAGCAGCAGGTCGGCCAGATCCTCGACGCGCTCGACCGGCGCGACATCCGCGGCGCTGGCACCGCCCTGGCGGTTGTCCACGACCTTGGTCTTGAACTTGCGCAGCTGGCGGGTGACCTTATCGGCGGAGAGGTCGATGGCGGCGTACATATCTGCACCGTGCTCGGCAACGCGAATCACCGAACCGCGGGCACGAACCGTAACCTCGACGATTGCCGGGTTGGGGTTCGAGGGGTTCTTCTCATAGCGAAGTACAACGTCGACCGTCATGGGCTCGATATCGAAAACCTTGAGCGCCTCGCCGATCTTCTCATCCACATGCGCACGCAGAGCATCGGTTACCGTCGTCTTGCGTCCAGAAACCTTGATATCCATACGTGGCTCCAATCTGCCTCGGGGACTTACTGTACTGGCTATGTACCCATTGCCGTGCATTTAATCACGCGGATTCCTAAAGACCCGAATAACGATTGCTTGATACCGCATACCGAAGTCTCGCACTTTTCTGTGGCAAAGTGCGCTATAGGAGGGAGCTGACGGCTTTATATTTGGTCCCAAAAATTGGCTTTGACCTGCTGGTTTTATAGGGATAAAAAAGCCGGACTCCCCTATTGGGGAAGCCCGGAAGCGCGTGTTGAAACCGTGAAGAGGTGTCCTTTCCAACGTATAGGAGACACCACCCCTAGCAATAACTAGCTATTGAGCTTGTTGATGTCATCGTCAGTGATGGTGCCTTCCTGGCTGGACGATTTGTCCTCGGAGGATGCGGCCTCATTGTTGGAATCGGAGGACTCGCTGCCGGAGGACGTGGTCTCACTGGACTCAGAGTCGCCCGGCTGCACGTTAGCGCCCGAAACCGTCTTAGTGGTGAGGTCGTAGGGCATCCTGCCATACCAGACGCAGTGGACTGCCTCGAGCGTACCGTCGACCGTGATGTCGTCGAGGGCATCGCTCACGGCGCGGCACAGTTCGTCATTGGACGAGAGGCCCGCAACACCAAGCGTCGAGGGCGCCTCGAGCGCACCGACATAGGAGACCTCGCTCATCAGGCGTGCAAGGTAGCCGCCGGCCGTGGAGTCGCAGATCACATAGTCGACCTCGCCGGACTCGAGCGCCTCAAAGCACTCGTTGATGTTGGAGTAGGTCTTTTGGTTGGCGGTGATGCTCTGCTTAGCAAGCGCCTCCTGCGAGGCCGAGGACATCTGGATACCCAGAGTAGACGTGTTAAGGGTATCGGTGGAAACGCTTAGCGACTCACCATCGCTGGTTTTACCGAACACGGAAGCGGCATCGTACAGGCAGGTGCCGAGCGAACTAACGTCCCCGTCCGTGGAGTTGATCTCGCCGATAAAGATATCAGCCTTTTTGTCGCCGAGCGCGGAACCTGCCGAGGACGCATCGACAAAGGCGACCTTAAGGCCCATGCGGCTTGCGAGGGCGCGGGCGGCGTCAACCGCATACCCCGTGAGCTCGCCGTCGGCGTCCTGCATGGCCTGCGGCGCATCGGAAGTATCGAGGGCGACCGTCAGGGTTCCAGGAGTGACCAGGGCGTCGTCCGACACCGCCGGCGTGACGGTCTCGTACTCGATCTGGTCGATCGTGGGAGTCGTGAACGTAGACAGCGGGTTGAACGCGCATCCGCTCAGGCCCAAAACGGCGATGACCGCTGCGGTCCCAGCACCTAACCGAGCCGCGTGCATCAAGCTGCCCCTCACCATGTCCACTACCCTGCCTTCTGTGTCGTATACGATCCGTGCGTTGCGCGGAATATCAGGTTGTTCCCACCAGCTGACCTGGTATTTGACCCCACACTTGCGCACCGGGGTGTTTGCTCGGGAGGCCGCAGCCACCTTCACGACTGGCCCGCTCGCCCGCGAGGCGGTATTGCCCCAAAGAAAGTAGAACGGACGGTGCGGCTTACATCTAGGACGCGCCATGATCGCGCCGCGCGCACGCGGTCGCTTACGTGGATCCCTTTGACCGCGTCTGTCTTGGACTAGGACGGGCATTTCGTCCGTCCGCAACCACAGCCTGGTAGGAACGTAGCGCATTATAGCTAAGTTCAAGCTAAAGTTTAAGGTTAGGGGCGTCATTCGCATCGCGAGTACAGATTTTGCAGGTCGGAGTGGGCTATTCGTGCCCCTATGAAGCCCGGAGCTCCCCTACGGAAAGCCCCAACACACCCGTCTGGGGCGCCGTGTGCAATATATGGCGCTCTTCATCGGGATCGAGGTCCCTCCAGCTGATGTAACCCATTTGTCGGCGCTCGGCGCGCATCATGCGTAGCGCCGAGGCACCTGTTAGGATTATGGAAGCCGCTAGCTGTTCGTCTGTCGGCTCGTTGCACCGCTCAATCTTTACTGCCACAAAACCACCCCTACCAAACGCGTGCGATAGCGAGGCCATCGACGGCCGCGGCACCGGCGCGCTTGAGTTCCGCCGAAGCCGCGGCCATCGTCGCGCCCGTGGTGATAACGTCATCGATAAGCAGAAGGCGGCGGCCGTGCACGTCCTCAACCGTCTCGTACATGCCTTGGGCACGCTCGCGGCGCTCCTCACGACCGAGTTCGCGCTGGTCGCCATGCCCGTACTTGACGAGAGCATCGAGCAGGGGAACACCCGACAGCTCGCAAAATGGACGCGCAATAGCCTCCATATGATCAAAGCCACGCCGCCGAAACGCTGCCGCCGTCGCAGGCACAAACACCACCGCATCCGCACCGGACAGCACACCTCCATAGCGATCGGGCGCTACGACCTGGGCATGCAGGGCGGTGTCGTAGAGCAGCTCCGCCAGATACGGAGCCAGACGTCGCTCGCCCACATCCTTGTACGCTTTAATGATGCGCGGCAGCGGATGCGCATAGACGGCGCACGCCAGGCAGCGGTCGAGCGCCTCCGCCATTGCCGAGGACGTGCCCTCGACCGAACACTCAGTGCACAGCAAATCCCCAAACGGGGCGCCGCATCGGGTACAGCTATGACGTGGGTCGATGAGCGTGAGCGCGGCCAGGCAGTCTTGGCAAATAAGCGCACCGGCGCGCTCGCAGCCGGCACATCGTGTTGGCGACAATGCCTCGAGCGCCTCGTGTGCCACCCGCTCGGCAAACGGTAGCAATTCGTCCGCAAACGGTAGGGCACCGGCACCCTGCAGACAGCTCAATATGTTCAGATGGCTCTTCAAGACACAACCCTCCCTACGTTCGGTCGCAGGGAGGGTTGTTGATTCGGCGCTATGATACCCCGATGCGCTCGGGACAAGGCGGGCTAAATCCGCTCGCGGGCGTTATTCGCCGGCGGGCGGTTGTGGTGCGGACGAAGACGGGATCGAGCCCTCGCCACCATCCTGGCGCGGCTTGCGGGAACGGCGACGGCGACGGCGCTTTTGACCCTGGTCGGCCGAGCCCTCGCCACCGCGATCCTCACGCGGCTCGCGCTCGTCGCGAGCG
>CABUUB010000003.1 GCA_902494625.1 uncultured Collinsella sp. | reverse complement strand
GCGATCGCACCGCCCGCGAAGCCGATCCAGGCGATACCGGGGCCCGAAACCACGGCTCCGCCGATCGCGGTACCCGTGCCAATGCCCAAATTGAACAGGCCCGAGAAGATCGACATGGCGACGGCCGACGAATCTGCCGGCGTGTGCTTGATGAGCTCGGCTTGGAACGCCACGTTAAAGGCCGTGGCGCAGCAGCCCCACAGCGCGCAGACGGCAAGCACTGCCACGAGCGACGATGCGGCCGGGCCCATGAGCAGCAGGGCCACCGGCACGCCGGAGAGCGTAATCGCGAGAAACGGGAACCGGTGCCCATCGAACAGCCGGCCGAACAGCCAGCTTCCGAGCAGACCAGAGCAGCCGAACGCCGTCAGCGTCATAGTGATGGCGCTTGCGTCGACATGCGCGACCTGAGCCAGGAAAGGCTCGATATAGCTATAGCCCGTGTAATAGCCAGTTGCCATGAAGACCGTGACTGCGTAGAGCGCGATCAGTAACGGGTTCTTGAGCAGCTCGGGCAGTTGCTTGACGGTAAAGCGCTCACCCGCCGACATGACGGGAAACACGGTCGCCTGGTAGACGACCGCGACAGCAGACAGCGCCCCGACCACGGCAAACGTCATACGCCAGCCCACGGCCAGGCCGATAGCGCGACCGAGGGGCAGGCCGAAGATCTGCGCGATGGACGAGCCCGTAGCGATCATGCTGATGGCGAGCGCGCCGTGGCGAGTGTCAACCAGGCGCGAGGCCATAATCGAGGCGACCGACCAGAATACGGCATGTGCGCAAGCGACCACCAGGCGCGCGCAGACCAGGATGGGATAAGTCGGCGCCACAGCGGACAGAAACTGGCCGAGCGAGAACACGGCGAGCACGCCCAGCAGCATCCGCTTGAACTCGAAGCGCGAGGCAAACACCATGAGCGGCAACGACAGCAGCATGACGCCCCAGGCATAGACCGAGATCATGATGCCCGCCTGGGCCTCGGTGAGCGAGAACGACGCGGCGATATCAGTCAAAAGGCCGATGGGCATAAACTCCGACGTGTTGAACACGAACGCACAGCAGGTGAGCCCGACGAGCGGGAGCCACTGCCTGAGCGTGATGCCGTCTTGCTTTGTTTGAGCCATATAGGAAAACCTCTCCGATTATCTTGAGCGGTGGGCGATTATAGCAATGAGAAGTCTATAAAATGAGCAACAAAAGAATTCTTGGAAAACGATTGTTAACAAACGGCGCGCCAATTCTGCTTAGAAAGCAAGGTACGCAGGAACTCAATGTCGAAAACGCGGCTTCATCTTCGGGCTATCGATCCTGCTCGGATACGCACAAGGACACCCCCATGAGCACGTCAATTTCGAGCCAACTCGCAACCGCACAATGAACTAGCAACAGCAGCATATAAGCAAACGCCCCATAATAAAGTCCCTCATGCACAAGCGCCGTCACTGAAAGTGCCGACGGCAGCGCCGCACTCGAAACTACCCATCCAACAAGAACCTGGATAGCGCAACTTGCAACCAGGTTCCATGCCACCAGCAGCGTTGCGGGACGCGCGATTTCTCTCCAGGAGGAACGAAGCACCGTGACCGAACGCATGATGTAGCGTGGTGCAAACCGAATGCCTCGTAGTCCCCTCTGCTCCACGTCCGCATCTTCAATTAACACGAATACGAACGACGCGGAAAGAAGCGTCACGATTACTGCCACCACAAGCGAGCACAACACCCCGAGCTGACTGCTCGCAAGCGAGGCAAAGACTACAATTGCCGATAAAATCAAGTGAACCAAATAAATTAGCAGCGCCCCAGAAATCTGGAGGGGAACCGTCGAGGCCAAGAGATAAACCGGAGGGGTTCGAGCAGGTTGCACCGTCTCTTTGGACCGGTCGACGGCAAATAATGAAAAAGCCACATTCGATAGAAGCAGGTTTAAAAAGGCCGCGACCACAGTGCAAATAAGCGTAATGGACGGATTGATATAGGCGAGCTCAGTTGCAACGTTTGATACACCAATTTGAAGCGCGCTCATAACAAACAAGGGGATATATAACGCCATCGTGCAGCCACTCCGGCATTCCTTCGCCCGATCGCCCGATTCCAGAAAGACATTGAAGTTCTCTCGCAAGTTCACTCTATACCCGTTTTCTTACTAAGCAGGGCGAACGGGCGCCAATATAAACGCCGGTCCGCCCATCCATAATTTCTAGTTTTAACGTCCAGACTAGTCTGTCCAGCCGTCGATGTAGTCGCGGTTAAGCTCAAAGTACTGCGCGGCGATATCTTTCGCCAAGGAGTACGAATTAACGAGCGGGTGCATCGCGAGGCTCTCGACAATGTCGCGCTTCGATCGGTTAACGATGCCACGCGCCACGGTGCGCTCGTAGTACTTGACGCGACGAATCAATTCGAGGTTTCCCGCGGGCACAGAATCGGCTTCGACGCGATGCGGCACGCAGCCATCGGTAGAGATATCGCACGTTGACTCAATGACATCTGTATCGAGAAGGCCGGGGATGGCGCCATTGTTGGGGGTGCACAGGATCATCTGCTGCGTCTTGCCAGAGCGAGCAATATCCATGAAGCGGAGCGCGACACCTGCGTATCCGCCAGCATCTTTGCCGTACACGTCAAACGTCCACGGCTTGTCGCGATGAATACCCGTCTCGGCCGCCATGTAGTTGTTTTCGCGCATTCCGTACCACTTCTCAAAGCACGCGAGGCCTTTTTCGAAGTCGTTCTCAATATCGATAGATGCAAGCTCGCTCGTCATTTCTCGATTAATTTCTTCGATTAGTTCACCGCGCGTCTGGGGCGAAGAGAGAACGTTGGCAACGGCGCGCTCGCGATAGTAGAAATAGTATAGGTACTCATTTGGCACGCATCCGCGATTTAGGACGAGGTCCTTCTCGAAGAACCTAAGATCTGTATGAGCATATGCCCCGTCGTCGTGGATCAAGTCGGACATGATGTCCTCGCCGTCAACCGTCACATTGCGGAAGAACGAGAGGTGGTTGAGTCCATAGCACTCGCCCTGAACCGATGCGGGATCAACGCCTTTATACTCGGCAAACTGATGCAACATGCCCGAGGGAGCATCGCAAATGCCATAAGTAAAATCATAGCCCATATCGCGTAGGGCCTGAGATACGACGCCAGCGGGATTAGTAAAGTTAAACACCTTGACGTCCGGCTTTGCGTACTTCTTGATTAACTCGCAATACGAAGCAAGCGCAGGGACGGAGCGCATGGCAAAAGACACGCCGGCTGCGCCAGTCGTCTCTTGGCCAAGAACCCCATGCGAAAGAGCAATGCGCTCATCGCGAACGCGCATATGGTCCCCACCGACGCGAATCGTCGTGATCACGTAATCGGCGTCCTTAACGGCCTCGACTGCATCGCCCGTCAGTGAAAAAATAAGCGTGGGGCAAAGCATGCCCGAGACATGGGCGGCAAGGCCACCGTAGATGCGCAGCTTCTCGGGATCATTGTCCATAAACACAAGTTCGTCGATTCCAAGCGATGACGCCTGCTGGGCTATGCTCTTTGCCAAAAACATGGAGCGGACGCCACCGCCACCTATGACCGTAAGTTTCATATCGAAACCCCCAATTAGCACATTCAATATTGCATGGTTCGCCTGTGTTTGGATATTGTATCCAGCATGGAGGGCCGCTTCCCGCCCCGGTTGCAAGGCGGGAAAGGAATTCCCCAAGGAGTTATTATTTACGCAACGGAAGCGGCCACACACGTCCGGCGGGAAGGAAGCACCGATGGTTGATAAAAAGCAGATTTCCAAGCTCTACTCAGCCGCAAAGCTATCCGAAACCGAGCAAAGCGTACTCGAATACCTACTCAACAATATCGACACCCTCGATGATATTGGCATAAAACCCGTCGCCATGGCATGCTTTACCAGCATGACGACAGTCATCAGGCTTTCGAAAAAGCTCGGCTACCGTGGCTACCGCGAAATGATGTACGATCTCAAGCACCTTCAGCATGTCTCCCGCGAAATGAATCAATCACTCAAAGACAGTAGCGTCCACTTCGTATGTCACACCGGAGATGTAGACGTATTCATCGCCGCACTGCATCGCAACAGAATGATCGGAGTAAACGGAGAGGGCTTCTCACGCATCGTTGCGCAGTACATGGCGACTAAGCTCGTTGGACTTGGCTTTTTGGCCGTCATACAGGACTTCCTAGAAACCGATCAGTTTGTCGAATCCAACCGAAATACGCTCAGCTGCATGATGCTCATATCCAAATCGGGCCAGACAGAAGCCATCCTGGAAACCGCAAGGGCATGCCACGACGCGGGCATTACGACCCTCGCGTTTACCGGCAACGAAGACAGCGAGCTCGCCAAGACGGCAGACGCGATCTTTACGATACATGACGATCACCCAATGGATCTTAAGAACGTTAAGCCTAACTGCTTTACCGGAAGTTGTATTCTCGCATTCGAAGAACTATTGAGTATCTGCCTTGACAATCTAAAACAAGAAGGCCTGGCCCCCTAAATCATGCGATAGGAAGCCAAGCCCTGGAATTGCGCTATGCAATTGAAAGCCACTTGCGCGTTTTACTCGTCACCGAGAACTTCGTGCACCTCAGAAGCGACTTCGCCGACACGAGGACCGTAAATGACCTGGATTGCCTTGTCGCTCAGGCGGATAACGCCCATAGCTTCAAGATTCTTGGTGAACACCTCGTCGTCTGCAACCTTAGAACCATCCTTGACAATCACGCGAAGACGTGAGATGCAGTTGTCAAGATCATCAATGTTGTCGGCTCCACCAAGCGCTTCGACAATGCCAACAGCAAGCGCGCTGTCCTTGGCCGCACGGCCCTGGACTGCCTTCTCGGGAGTGCTATCAGACTCGCCCTTTGCCTCAGCGGCCTTTGCCTCGAACTCGGCTCTGCTGTTGATCAACTCAATATCGTCACCATCGTCTCGACCGGGCGTCTTGATATCGAACTTAGTAATAAAGAACCGGAAGAGGAAGAAAGCTGCCAGGAAAAAGGCGGGGAGCAGGATAAGGTATGGAAGCAGATTAAGCTTCTCGGGGCGGAATAAGAATGGGATCAGGTCCTTGATATTTCCCTGGTACACCGAAACGCCCATTGCCTCCGAGAGAACTTCACCCAGTCCGGAAAGCGGAGCGTAAACGCCAAAGTAGAGCCAGGGGGCGGCAAACAGGAACGTAAAGAGAATAGGCTCCGTAACGCCAAAGAAAACAGTCGAAATCACTGTGGGGATTAAAAGACCAGCAACCTTCTTGCGGTTCTGGGGCTTGGCACAAGACCACATAGCAAGGGCGATGCCCGGGAACAACGCGTAATCGTTAATGCCATAGCCAGCCATGAAGGCCCTAACCAAGAGCTTGTCACTGCTGGGAGAAGCGAGCTGTGCAAGCTGAATGGCGCTATTGCCCACCACGCGCGTTCCATCGACGACCATGGAGCCGCCAAGCTCAGTCCAATACATGGGCGTCTCGAGCAACGGATGCAAGCCAAACGGCACAAGGCTCTCGAGCACCCAGCGATAGACAAACGTACCGACCAGACCGGAGCCTTTCACGAACGTCGCAATACCCGAGAAGCATCCACCGATGACGGGCCAGACGAAGTACATAATGCCGCCCAGGATGCCACCGGCGATCAGCGATACAATGGGGACCGTTCGACTGCCCGCAAAAAACGCCAGCGCCGTTGGAAGCTTGGTCTTGTAAAAGCGGCCGGTGATCCAGGCGACCAGGCAGCCCACGATAATGCCGCCAAAGACACCAGAGCTGTAGCCAAAAAAGCCGAGCGAGGTAGTGTAGAGTGCGGACTGCTCACTCGCCTGAATGGACGTAAGGCCGACCTTCTGAAGAGCTTCCACCGTTGTATTGTCGGCAGCCAAGCCAGCTGCTCCAAGCAGAATCTCAACCGTCTTGAGCATGGTGAGATAGCAGACAAGGGCAGAAAAGGCAGCCCAGCCCTTCTCTTTGCGAGACAAGGAGAAGGCGCAGCCGACAGCAAACAAAACACCGAGGTTTCCAATGATTACCTCGCCGAGACCCTTAAATACCGAGAAGAACGTAAAGAGCGGCGAAGCGGCATACCAGTCCCAATTAACGCCAAGGGACACAAGGGTCAGTTCGGTCGTAAAAACGCTACCGATACCCAAAAAGAGACCGGAAATGGCAATGAGCGTAATCGGAACGAGCATTGCCTTTCCGAACGATTGGAATTTTTCTTTCATCAATTCCCTCCTCAATGAGCCTCTACAAACGACTATTGCACCCCACGTCCCCACACAGGCGAAACGGAAGACATGCTCGGCAATAGACACAAAGTGATTGTAGAAAGGGGCACAAAAAATGTGCATCGGCATCGCGTAATGCGGTTAAATCGACCGACGATTGCAAGTATTTACGAATCCGCAAACGGCAGCAAATAGGCAGCGAACGGCAACCTGCAGCGTAGGACAGTCCCCGCAGGCCGACAATTACCGGTATTTTGGCTCATATTTGTTTAATTGTTGCTCGCCCAAAAGCGCGGAGCATCAACGCGCCCCTAAGCCAACCCCAGCAATATGCCCGCCGAATGCACGACAAACGCCACGATCCAGGCAACGGCGACCTGAAACGCGAATACGGCCACGGCATAGCGCGCGCCCAACTCGCTCTTGACGGCGCCGATGGACGCCACGCAGGGCGGGTACAGCAGCGTAAAGACCAGGAACACGTAAGCGGTAAACGGCGAAAACATAGTTGACAGCGCCGCGGGCGACGTTGCGCCCAAAAGCACCGTGAGCGTCGAGATGACGCTCTCCTTGGCAATGAGCCCCGTGACGAGCGCCGTGGATGCACGCCAATCGCCAAAGCCGAGCGGGGCCAACACCGGCGCGATGATGCTACCCAGACCGGCAAGTAGACTCTGCGACTGATCGGCGACCACATTAAAGCGAATGTCGAACGTCTGAAGGAACCAGATGACCACGGTAGCGGCAAAGATAATGGTAAAAGCCTTGGTAATAAAGTCCTTGGCCTTATCCCATGCCAGCATCACCGTCGTCTTGACGCTCGGCAGGCGGTAATTGGGGAGCTCCATGATAAACGGCACCGGGTCGCCCTTAAATGCCGTGCGGTTGAGCACCAAAGCCGCGACGCAGCCGACCACGATACCGATCAGATAGAGCGAGACCATGGCGGGAACCGTCGCCTGCGGGAAAAACGCCCCGCACAGCAAGCCGTAAACCGGCAGCTTGGCTGAGCAGCTCATAAACGGCGTGAGCATGACCGTCATCTTGCGGTCGTGCTCGGATGGGAGCGTACGGGTCGACATGATAGCTGGCACGGTGCAGCCAAAGCCGACGAGCATGGGCACGAAACTGCGGCCCGACAGACCAAAGCGACGCAACACCTTATCCATGACAAAGGCCACGCGCGCCATGTATCCGGAGTCTTCCAGAATGGAGAGGAACAAAAAGAGCACGACGATAATCGGCAGGAAGGTCAGCACACTGCCCACGCCCGTAAGCACGCCGTCGACAGCCAGCGAGCGCACCACGTCGTTGGTACCGAACGCCTTGAGGCCCGCATCGGCCGAGGCGATGATGGCAGCGATACCGTCCTCCATGAGTCCCTGCAACGCCGCGCCGATCACGCCAAACGTCAGCCAAAAGACGAGGCCCATGATCAACAGAAACGCCGGAATGGCCGTATAGCGACCCGTCAGAATGCGGTCGATTTTGACAGAGCGCACGTGTTCGCGACTTTCGTGCGGCTTGACGACGCAGCGCCCGCACACATCGCCGATAAAGCTAAAGCGCATGTCCGCCAGCGCAGACAGGCGGTCAGTGCCGGCCTCGCCCTCCATCTGGGTGATGATGTGCTCGATAGCGTCGAGCTCGTTGCGATCCAGGTGAAGCGCCTCGGTTACCAGCTCATCGCCCTCGACCAGCTTGGTCGCCGCAAAGCGCACCGGGATGTGCGCCGTCACGGCATGGTCCTCGATCAGGTTAGCAATGCCGTGAATGCAGCGATGCAGTGCACCGCCGTCCGGACCGTCGGGCGCGCAAAAGTCCAGGCGACCGGGGCGCTCGCGGAACCGTGCCACGTGCAGGGCGTGGTCCACCAGCTCGCCGATGCCCTCGTTGCGGGCAGCGCTAATGGGGACAACGGGCACGCCCAACAGGCTCTCGAGCAAGTTGACGTCTACGGCGCCGCCGTTGGCGGTCACCTCGTCCATCATGTTGAGCGCGATGACCATAGGACGGTCAAGCTCCATGAGCTGCAGTGTCAGGTACAGGTTGCGCTCGATGTTGGTGGCGTCAATGATGTCGATGATGGCGTCCGGACGCTCGTCGAGGATGAACTGACGGCTCACGACTTCCTCGCCTGTGTACGGCGACAGGGAGTAAATGCCGGGCAGGTCGGTAACGCTCGCCTCGGGATGGTTACGGATGGTGCCATCTTTGCGGTCGACCGTCACGCCGGGAAAGTTACCGACGTGCTGGTTGGAGCCCGTCAGCTGGTTGAATAACGTGGTCTTGCCGCAGTTTTGGTTGCCGGCGAGGGCAAAGTGCAGCGGCGCGCCCTCTGGCACGGCCGTCTTTGCCGCACGGGGCGAATACGTCCCCTCGCCCAGGGCCGGATGCTCCGTCGTGCCGATTGCGGCGTTAGCGCGCGGACCCGTATCGGTGTCGTGAATACCCACGAGCTCGATGCGAGCGGCATCGTCCTTACGCAGTGTCAACTCGTAGCCACGCAGGCGGATCTCGAGCGGGTCACCCATGGGGGCGTACTTCATCATGGTGACTTCGGTGCCCGGCGTTAGACCCATGTCCAAAATATGCTGTCGGAGTGCCTGATCGTCCGATGCCACCGATGCGACAACGGCGTCCTTTCCAATCTCGAGTGTATCGAGCTTCACGTCCGTGTTCCTCCCCCGGCGCCCGCAGGGCGTTGTATTTATGTTCACCATGGCTAACCGTTTGCCATGGCTAACCAATTTTAAGCTTACATGATAGCGTGAACACACAACGACGTTCAATCGACAGATCGGTGCAAGGGGAATTCTGGGCCATTGCTTCCCAGACGGGCCTGTTGCGGAAACCGAATCCCACTCCGGAACACCTAAACGGGACGGGCTTTCCGGTTGAGGCATCTAGCGGAAACTGCAGCCCGGAATCGGCGCTCAGACTGGGATGCGATTTCCCGATCGAGCCCCTCGGGGAAACTGCGACCCGGAATCTGCGCCCAAAACGGGTCACGATTTCCCAAACGGGACGTGGTTTCCCGCGGGAGCAGAAACAGCCGCCCGCTCCCTCGACAAAATGATCCATTTTCCTCCGTCTCCAACAGATCAAAACGAAGTTGCGGTGGAATAGTTCCTGTTTAAAGCCCCGTGACTTTAATTGGAACTATTTCACCGCAAGTTATGAGGGACGGGATGGGGCTGGCCCTCTTACTCTTACAGATGGCGCTCGAGGAAGCGGAAGGCCAGGCGGATCCAGGGACGGACTGCCACCTGCTTGTCCTCGTTGTCGACCGCGGTGTTGGCGTTGCCGAGCGAAAGGCCGTGACCACCCTGGTCGAAGACGTGCATCTCGCATGCAACGCCCTCCTCGGCCATGCGCTGCGCAAACGGGTAGACCTGCGCGATCGGCGCCGTCTTGTCGTCGGACACGCCCCACACAAAGGTCGGTGGCATCTGACGCGAAACATGCGTGGTGGGGCAGATGTCGGCCAGATGCTCGTCAGTTGCCTCGCCGCCCGTCACCATCGACAGGTAGTCGTTGAGCAAATCGCGCCCCGTCTTGCCGCCCGTCTTGGGCACACGCAAGTCAATGCGCGGATCGCGCGCCTGCATGTCACGCACATAGGCAAAGTCGAGCAATGGATAGCCCAGCACCACGGCATCGGGACGAATGTCGTCCGGACGCGCCCCTGCCAGGCCCGCGAAGGGACCAGTCTTCCATTGCGTTGCCAGCGAAGCGCAGATCATGCCGCCCGCCGAGAACCCCACGACGCACACGCGCTTGGGATCGACATGCCACTCGTCGGCGTTGGCGCGCACCGTGGCGACCATCTTGGCAAGGTCTGCCTGCGGGTGCGGAAAGCTCACATCGCCCGTGTCACTCGTGACATAGTTGAGCACAAAGGCCTGGTAACCGTGATCCAAAAACGCAAACGCCACGGGATCCTGCTCATGCAGAGCGATATGCGTAAACGCACCTCCGCCGCAGATAATCACAGCAGGGCGGCGGCCATTCGGCTTATCGGGCAGCGGCTCGGCACCCAAATACGTAAACGTCGCCGGATATTCCTCGGTCGGTTCCTCGCCCCACAGCGCATGGTTCTCGACAATCATATGTGCTCCCTTCGCGCAAATTATGCGCCCTTGTTTTTCGCCTTCAAGCGTACCCCACTTGAACCCGTGGCGCAGAAACACTCCAGCAATAAGTTTCCCTTCAACTGATATATCACATAATCCCAGCTCAGAGGTATCGCTGAGCAGCGTAAAATAGGGGGCGTTGACCAAGCCGCGAAACATATATGAAACGTTTCCGGCAAACCAAGCGCGCGATATGCGCCTATTTAAGTTGGAGGCAACTATGGGTCTGCTCGATTCGTTTAAGTCCACCTTCACCTCGACGGGCGAGGCGTCCGTTCCGCCCGCAGCAAGCTTCGCCACCCGCGAAGGCGTCATCTATGCCCCCGTCAACGGCGTGCTCGTCAACCTGGACGAGGTCCCTGACGAGACGATCGCCTCGGGCATGCTTGGCCAGGGCTATGGCATCGAGCCCATTACCGGCACCATCTATGCGCCCGCCAACGGCCGCATCGGTGCCACCACCGTCACCAACCACTCCATCGGCATGATTACCGAAGACGGCCTGCGCGTGTTCATCCATGTCGGCCTGGGCACCGTGGAAATGAACGGCAAGGGTTTTGCCCGCTTTGTCGAGATGGGCGATGTGGTCAAGGCAGGCCAGCCGCTCATCAGCTTCGACCGCGAGGCCATCAAGGCCGCCGGTCACGAGGACATCGTGACCGTCATCGTCTCCGAGCTCGATCGTCTTAAGAGCATCGACCATGTCGGCGAGTCTGGAACGCTTATCGGCGGCAACCCGCTCGTCAAGCTTGGCGACCCGCTGCTGGTTGCCAAGACCAAGTAGCCAGGCCCCGCGCCACACAGCCAAAAGGCACCTCGTCAAGCGCCCGCGACCATTTGGCCGCGGGCGCTTTTCGTTTGAAAAACCATCCCGCCAATGCCTTATCTGTATAGCCCAAATGAGCCGAGCTGCTAGAATATCGAACTGTATGGATAACTATCATTCAACCGTTATGGGAGGATACGTGAACCGCACCAAAATCGCGCAGCTCTACGCCGATGCCGAGTCGCTCGGCGGCCAGACTGTCACCGTCGCCGGCTGGGTCAAGTCCGTCCGCGACATGAAGAACTTTGGCTTTGTTACGCTCAACGACGGCAGCTGCTTCCGCGACCTGCAGGTCGTCATGAACCGCGAGGCGCTCGACAACTACGACGAGATCGCCCACCAAAACGTCTCGGCCGCCCTCATCTGCATCGGCACCGTCAAGCTGACCCCCGATGCGCCCCAGCCTTTCGAGCTTTCTGCCACCTCCATCGAGGTCGAGGGCGTCAGCGCCCCGGATTACCCGCTGCAGAAGAAGCGCGCAACCGTCGAGTTCCTGCGCACCCAGCAGCACCTGCGCCCGCGCACCAACCTATTCCGTGCCGTGTTCCGCATCCGCTCTGTCGCGGCTGCCGCCATCCACCGCTTCTTCCAGGAGCAGGGCTTTGTCTACGTCAACACCCCCATCATCACCACGAGTGACTGCGAGGGTGCCGGCGAGATGTTCCGCGTGACCACGCTCGACCCCAAAAATCCGCCCCTCACCGAGTCCGGCGAGGTCGACTGGAGCCAGGACTTCTTTGGCAAGCATGCGAGCCTCACCGTGTCCGGCCAGCTCAATGCCGAGAACTTTGCCATGGCCTTTGGCGACGTGTACACCTTTGGCCCCACCTTCCGCGCCGAGAACTCCAACACCACGCGCCACGCCGCCGAGTTTTGGATGATCGAGCCCGAGATGGCCTTTGCCGATCTGAACGACTACATGGATAACGCCGAGGCCATGCTCAAGTACGTCCTTAAGGACGTTATGGCCACCTGCCCCGACGAGCTCAACATGCTCAACAAGTTTGTGGACAAGGGACTGATCGAGCGCCTGGACCACGTGGCAAACTCTGACTTTGCCCGCGTTACCTACACCGAGGCCGTCGAGATCCTGGAGCAGGCAGTCGCTGCTGGCCACCAGTTTGATTACCCCGTCAGCTGGGGCATCGACCTGCAGACCGAGCACGAGCGCTTCCTGACCGAGGAGCACTTTAAGCGCCCGACCTTCGTAACCGACTACCCGGCAGAGATCAAGGCCTTCTACATGCGCATGAACGACGACGGCAAGACCGTCGCCGCCGCCGACTGCCTGGTGCCGGGCATCGGCGAGATTATCGGTGGCTCCCAGCGCGAAGAGCGCCTGGACCTGCTCGAAGGTCGAATTAAGGATCTGGGCATGGCCCCCGAGCAGTACAAGTACTATCTGGACCTGCGCCGCTATGGCTCCTGCAAGCACGCCGGCTACGGCTTGGGCTTTGAGCGCTTGGTCATGTACCTGACGGGCGTGGGCAACATCCGCGACGTCCTGCCGCACCCGCGCACCGTGGGCAACGCCGACTTCTAATCGTCGGACGCTAGCTCGCGTCGCCACACGCCAACTCTCATCGCACAAGCGTCTCTCGGCATCGGTCGAGAGACGCTTTTTTCAACAGCATCCGTCAAGCTTTTGGCAAGCTTTTGGTCAGTTGAGCAGGACTGTTGAAAACTCGAACCGCCGTTTGCCGACGACTACCGACCGCCCAGAGCGCCCTGCGCCCCTGGAAAAACCCCGCGTCCTAGGCTCCATACCGTTGCCACCCAAAACGGAAAGGACGTGGGCACCATGACCGAAACCGCTGTTGAAACCTACGACACCACGACTAGAGGCGCCGCCTCGATGGCAGCCTATCGCGCCGTTCGCATCCTGCAACTATTAAGCGAGAACACCGGCGAGGACAAGGCCATGCTTTCCGATGAGTTGATCCGGCGCCTCGCCCATCCCGACGACCCCGCCCGCATGCCCATTTCGGCGGCGCGGCGCAGCATCTACACCGCCATCTCCGCACTTCGCCATGCCGGATACGAAATTGAGTACAAGCGCGGCGTGGGGTATCGGCTCTTGACCCGTCCGCTCACCGACGAGGAAATCATCCGGCTCCACGGCATGGTCATGCGCAACCGCTCCACGCCCATCGCCATTCGAAAAAGCATGGCTCAGCACTTGGTCGCCATGGCGAGTGCCGACGTTCGCGGTTACCTCGATGCACCCGAGCCTGCTCCAAGTGCCGGCAGCAAATCCACCAAGGCCACGCGCACGCCCGTCAAGCGCATCGACACCTGCGAGCTCATCGAGCAGGCCATCGACCACGGAACCACGGTGAGCTTTGATATTTCGAGCGTCACGGCACGCGGCGAAACCGAGGTGGTGCGGATGACGGTCCGGCCCTTTGCCATCAGGCAACGCGATGGCGTCTCGTATCTGCTGGGAACGGTCTACGACACCCGAGGCGCCGACGACACCCTGCGCACCGTTGAGGTCAGCCGCATGAAAAACGTCAGCACGCGCTTGCTCGACGGCAAGAAACTCTTTGCTGCGCTAGACGAGGAGGACGCCTCCGCCGCATAAGAACCTCCGCCGTCCATTCAACTACCCGTACCGCCCATCCGGTTCTGTATTAAAAAACCCGCCAAGTTATTGTAAAAATGGACATCCGCGCTACTATAGTTACACTTGCACTTTGTTTGAGTGCAGTGTTTCCAGCCATTTCTATACTGGGGGGTAACGATATGAAGGACATCACCATCAGCCGCAGGAGCCTTCTGGTCTCTGCTGGCCTGCTCGCGCTCGCTCCGCTCGCCGGATGCGGCGGCAACTCTGGTTCCGGCTCTGCTGCCGCCGGTTCCGACTACACCGTCGGCGTTCTGCAGCTCACCGAGCACTCCGCACTCGACGCCGCCAACGACGGCTTTGTCAAGGCCATCAAGGAGAGCGGCCTTAAGGTCAAGATCGACCAGAAGAACGCCCAGAACGACCAGTCCACGTGTAAGTCCATTGCTGACAAGTTTGTGGGCGACAACGTCAACCTGATTTATGCCATCGCCACGCCCGCCGCGCAGGCTGCCGCCGGCGCCACGGCCGATATCCCCATCGTGGGCTGCGCCATCACCGACTACGCCGCCTCCGGCCTGGTCCAGGACAACGACAAGCCCGGCACCAACGTCACGGGCGCTTCCGACCTCACCCCGGTCGCCGAGCAGCTCGAGATGATGCAGAAGGTCCTGCCCGACGTTAAAAAGGTCGGCCTGCTCTACTGCACCGCCGAGTCCAACTCCGACGTCCAGATCAAGGCCGCCAAGAAGGAGCTCGACAAGCTGGGCCTCGAGTACACCGATTTCACCGTCTCGAGCTCCAACGAGATTCAGTCCGTCGTCGAGTCTGCCGTGGGCAAGGTCGACGCGCTGTACTCCCCCACCGACAACACCATCGCCGCGGGCGCCTCGCAGGTGGGCCAGATCTGCAAGGAGAACAAGCTTCCCTTCGTGACTGGCGAGGAGGGCATGTGCATGGCCGGCGGCCTGTTCACCCTCTCCATCAATTACGAGGATCTGGGCTACGCCGCGGGCGAGATGGCCGTCAAGATTCTGAAGGGCGAGGCCAAGCCCGAAGACATGCCTATCAAGCACCTCTCGAGCAAGGACCTGGTCGTCGTCAAGAACGACGAGATGGCCGAGGCCCTGGGCATCGACCTTTCCGCTCTGGACGCGTAATGCTATACGCGGCATGCGTCTAGAGCCCGTGCTCGCGCTTTAGCTGCGTTATTCAATATCTGAGCCACAGGGGCGGGCGCTGTAGACCGGCGTCCGCCCTGCTTGTTTCAGGTAAAACAAAACGTCTGTCCGCAGCTCTTCTATGCATTGTTACCGCTATTATGGTGAATCACGTGTCCACCCTATCCTAGGAGGTATGAAGCATGCTCATTGCATTGCAGGGCGCCGTTTCGCAGGGCGTCCTCTGGGGCATTATGGTGCTTGGCGTGTTTATCACGTTCCGCCTGCTCGACATTCCCGATATGACCTGCGACGGCAGCTTTGCCCTCGGCGGCTGCGTCTGCGCTGTGCTCATCGTCAATAACAACGTCGACCCGCTGCTCGCCGTGCTGGCCGGTATGTGCGCCGGCGCCATCGCGGGTGCCGTCACGGGCATTTTGACCACCGTCTTCGAGATTCCCGCGATCCTCGCCGGAATCCTCACCCAGATCAGCCTGTGGTCCATCAACCTGCGCATCATGGGCAAGTCCAATACGCCAATTCTTGCCAAGGGCACCGTGTTTTCGGCCGTCAGCAATATGACCGGCCTGCCGCAGTCCACCGTTGCCATCATCTTGGGCATCCTGCTCGCCGTGGCTATCGTTGCCATCCTGTATTGGTTCTTTGGCACCGAGATTGGCTCGGCGCTGCGCGCCACCGGCAACAACGAGTACATGATCCGCGCCCTGGGCGTCAACACCAACTCCACCAAGATGATCGCCCTCGTGCTCTCCAACGCCCTCATCGGCCTTTCGGGCGCGCTCATCTGCCAGAGCCAAAAGTATGCCGACATTGGTATGGGCACCGGTGCCATCGTTATCGGTCTTGCCGCCATTGTTATCGGTGAGGTGCTCGGCCGTCTGCTGCCCGGCGGCCTCACGCAGTTTAGCGTCCGTCTTGCCTCCGCCGTCTTTGGCTCCGTGGTGTACTTCCTTATCCGCGCCATCGTGCTGCAGTTGGGCATGGACGCCAACGACATGAAGCTGCTTTCCGCCGTAATTGTCGCTGTGGCCCTGTGCGTACCCGTGGTTTGGGAGCGCTATAAGCTCCGCAGCTCCTACACGAAGGGGGATGAGGCAGATGCTTAAGCTCTCGCACGTCAAGAAGACCTTTAACAAGGGCACCGTCACCGAGAAGCGCGCGCTCACCGGCGTCGACCTCACCCTGAATGACGGCGACTTTGTAACCGTGATCGGCGGCAACGGCGCCGGCAAGTCCACGCTGCTCAACATGATCGCCGGCGTGTACCCGCTCGATTCGGGCGTTATTGAGCTCGACGGCACCGACATCTCGCGCCTGAGCGAGTCGCAGCGCGCCAAGTACCTGGGCCGCGTGTTTCAGGACCCCATGCGCGGTACCGCTGCCGACATGCAAATCGCCGAGAACCTGGCCCTCGCCAAGCGTCGCGGCCAGCGTCGCGGCCTTTCGTGGGGCGTCACCAAGGCCGAGAAAGATGAGTACGTTGAGCTGCTCAAGCGCCTGGACCTTGGTCTGGACACGCGTCTCAACGCCAAGGTCGGCCTGCTCTCGGGCGGCCAGCGCCAGGCACTCACCCTGTTGATGGCCACGCTCACCAGGCCGCGCCTGCTGCTGCTCGACGAGCACACCGCGGCCCTCGACCCCAAGACGGCCTCTAAGGTGCTCAACCTGACCGAGGAGATCGTCGACGAGAACCACCTGACCACGCTCATGGTCACGCACAACATGAACGACGCCATCCGTCTGGGCAACCGTCTGATCATGATGCACGAGGGCCATGTGATCTACGACGTGGCCGGCGACGAGAAGAAGTCGCTCACCGTGGCCGACCTGCTGCAGAAGTTCGAGGAGGTCTCGGGCGGCGAGCTCGCCAACGACCGCATGCTGCTAAGCTAAAACCTGCCAAAAAGGGACAGGTTTATTTTGGTAGGTTTTATCTGCGCAAACGCCAAAACCGCCGCAAAGGGACAGAGGCCCTTGCGGCGGTTTTCGCATATTATGTCGATAATCCAGCGTCAGCAGGAACTACTGGTTAAGGACTAAGGAAACTGCCACGAGAAGCTCTCTTCCCCGTCTCGCCTTGACCGCCGCACTCCTTGCCGGCGTGCTCGCCGGCGCCCCAGCTTACGCCACCGCGGCCACCCCATCTCAAGTTATCGGCCCGTCCGATGTGATCGGACGGGCTTCTTGGTGGGTATCATGGTTGGACGATCATAAGGAGGTTTTCCCTACATGGAATTGTTTGAGCCGATTCTTCATTTCTTTGAGCAACGGTGGGTCCACAACATCATCTGGGCCGTCATCTTGGCGATAGGCACCGCCGTCGCCGCCAAGGTCGTATCCAAGACCCTGAACCATCTGCTTAACCGAGACGATAACCCGCTTCCGGCATCGAGTATCTTCATCAACATCGCGCGCGCCGTCATCTGGATGATTGGCGGCAGCTTTATCCTCGACAACTGTTTTGGCATTAATGCAAACGCCCTCGTCGCCGCTCTTGGCGTCGGCGGCATCGCCATCTCGCTCGGCTTTCAGGACACGCTATCAAACCTTATCGGCGGCATGCAGGTGACCTTTATGGGCATCATCAAACCCGGCGACAATATCGAGGTCGGCGGCGTATCCGGCGTTGTCCAAGACATCACTTGGCGTCATACGACGATTGAGGATGCCTGTGGACAGACCATCATTGTGCCCAATTCCAACATCTCCAAGAACACGCTCGTGCATTTGATGCCCTTTGGGCGCGTGGCCGTGCCCGTTGCCGTAAAGGACACGTCTAAGTGGGCCTCCCTTGACGTGCTGGCAGACGAGCTCACGAGCGCAACCAAAACGGCCGTCTCGCCCATCTCGGGCTTTGACAAGGAGCCCTACGTACTCTTTAGCGAAATCGGCGACTTTGGCATCAAAGGAAAGATCATCTTTATCGTCAGCGACGACAGCACTACTTTCACGGCAGCCGACGCCTGCATCCGCGCCATCGCCCCCATCATCGCCTAAACCACCGCAAAGGGGACAGGCATCTTTGTAGTGGTTTTCATTCGTGGTACCATGGTTCATATCGTTGTTTAAACGACTAAGGGAGTAGACACCATGGAAGAGGCCTATCGTCAAGCACGCAAGCGCGGCGAGCAGGGACGCCGTCGCGCCATTAGCCAAAGCGAGCATCCATACCTTACGGACCTCGATAGCTTGGTTGCTCAGCTCCCCTTAGGTCAGCGAGTGAGCGTCGGCCTGCGGGATATTCCGCTCGAAATGGTCGTCGGCACGGTCACCAAAGGCCGTCAGTCCGCCTTTTCATGCAACTTTATGCCCCTGCTGCCGTTTAACACCGAGTTCGCCCGCAAGTGGTCCAACCTCTACGATATCCAGGTAACCGAGGGCTATCGCGACCCCATCATCGTCACCGAGTTCATGCATCGGTTCTATGTCCAGGAAGGCAACAAACGCGTCAGTGTCCTCAAATTCCTGGACGCTCCAACGGTTTCGGCCAGGGTTACCCGTCTCTACCCCGGCACATGGGATTCCGTCGAAAGCCGCCTGTACGGTGAATTCTGCGCGTTTTGGCGCGTCTGCCCCCTATACGAGATCGAGTTCTCGCGTGAGGGAAGCTACGAGACGCTCGCCAAGATGCTCGGTCAGAACCTTATCGAAAAATGGCCGCAGAAAAAGGTCGACTACCTGCGCCACACCTTCCTGCTCTTTAAGCGCGCCTACCTTCGCGCAGGCGGCGACCACCTGGACATTACGCCCGCCGACGCCATGCTCGTTTACCTCAATGTGTACAACCAGGACCGCCTGCTGGATACGCCGACGGATATCGTCGTAAACCGCCTGTGCAAGATTTGGCGCGAGCTGGTCATTGCCGGCAAAAATGACGAGGACAAGGTCGATCTTGTCGAAGCGCCGAGCGTCGATGAGGGGGAGTCGCCCGCCAAGTCCACCTCTGGCGTGCTCAACTTCTTTATGGGCAAGACTGTCTATTCGGCGGCCAACCCCCTGCGTATCGCCTTTATCCATGAGTTCCCCTGTGCGGCGTCGAGCTGGGACAGTCTGCACGACCAAGGGCGTCAGTATCTCGATGAGCACTTTGACGGCATCGTGCGCACCGAGGCGTTCGAGGACTGTCACGATCCGGACGTGTTCTACGCCGCCGTGGAAACGGCTGTCAAACATGGAGACAACGTCATCTTCTCGACCTCGCACCGCCTGATGGAATACACGCTCAGAGCTGCCGTTGAGTATCCCCAGGTTCGGTTCCTTAACTGCTCTATCGGCCTTCCCCACCAAAGCGTCCGTTCGTACTTTGGCAAGATGTACGAGGCCAAGTTCCTCCTGGGCGCCCTTGCCGCCAGCATGGCGGACAACCATCGCATCGGCTACCACGCGTCGGTCTTCGCATCCGGCGCGCTCAGCGAGATCAATGCCTTTGCCATCGGCGCCTCGCTGCTCGACCCCCGCGCGCAAATTATCCTCACCTGGGGCGATGTGCCCGCCGGCGGTCTTGCCGAGGCCATGTGCCGCGAAGGCGTGAGCGTCATGACCGGCGCTGACATGTCAAAGTCGCTCGAAGACCCTACGGCTTACGGACTCCACCGCCTGGTCGATGGCAAGGTTTCCGGCATCGCCATGCCGGTATGGAACTGGGGCCGTTACTACGAGCTCATCGTTCGCAGCCTTCTGCACGGCACGTGGGACGAGACCAGCGATGACAGCCAAGTGCGCGCCGTCAACTACTGGTACGGCATGAGCTCCGGCGTTATCGACATCCGTTACGCTCCGGGCCTACCCTACCAGACGCGCAAACTCGTGCAGTTGCTCCGCAACGGCATTGTCGAGGGATCCATCAACCCCTTTGGCGGCGAGCTTCACAGTCAGAACGGCGTGGTACAGATCGAAGGCTTCCCTCCGCTGCCGAGCACGCAGATTGTCGAGATGAATTGGCTGGCGGATAACGTGGTAGGCACCATTCCGCAGCTCGACGATGAGCCGAAAGTCCCTGCCCTATGAAAATCCTTGCCATAGCCGATACCGAAGAACGATGCCTTTGGGAGTGCTTTCGCAAGGAACGCTTTGAGGGCGTCGACCTGATTTTGTCCGCCGGCGATCTGGACCCGGACTATCTTGAGTTTTTGGTTACGGTCATCAACAAACCACTCATCTACGTGCGTGGCAATCACGATGACCGCTACGCACGTCATGCACCGGGCGGATGTATCTGCGTAGAAGACAGCGTGTACACGTACCGAGGGATTCGCATTGCGGGCCTTGGCGGGTCCATGCGTTATCGCGACGGCGCCAACATGTACACCGAACGCGAGATGTCCAAGCGTATGCGTAAGCTGTCGCGTAAGGTTAGGATGGTCGGCGGGTGCGACATTCTGCTTACCCATGCGCCCGCCGCCGGTATGGGTGATCTGGACGATCTACCGCATCGAGGGTTTGAGTGCTTTAACACGGCGCTTGAGTCCTGGGGAGCCGACTACATGGTGCATGGGCATGTACACCAAAGCTACGGTTACGATTTTCAGCGTGAGCGGCAGCATGTGTGTGGAACGACGATCATCAACGCCTGCGGCTATACGCAGTTTGAGCTCGACCAGACGCGCTACCCCATCCGTGGCTGGCAGGCAGCCTGGCTCAACTCGCAAACCATGCGCCGCGAGCTCAAGCGCCACGAGGCCATTGAGTCCTCTACCGCCAGAACACCCTGGTAACCACCTCAAAGGGGACCTGTCCCCTTTGAGGTGGTTTTGGCACGCGATAGCAAGAAACCCGGTCCCACACGAGGCGGAACCGGGTTTCTTTAGCAATGCTTGCTTTGCTCAGGCAGTAACTAGCAGTTACTCAGCCAGGAAGTCACGCTGGACAGCGGGATCGACCTTGACGCCAGGGCCCATGGTGGAAGACACGGAGATGGACTTGACGTACTTGCCCTTAGCAGAAGAGGGCTTGACGCGCAGGATCTCGGTGTACAGGGCAGCGTAGTTCTCGACGAGCTGCTGCTCAGAGAAGGACTTCTTGCCCAGGGGCACGTGGCAGATGCCGTAGCGGTCGGCGCGGTACTCAACACGGCCAGCCTTGAGCTCGGAGACCATCTTGGCGACGTCCATGGTCACGGTGCCGAGCTTGGGGTTCGGCATGAGGCCACGGGGACCAAGGATCTTACCGATGCGGCCAACCTTGGCCATCATGTTCGGCGTAGCGATAGCGGCGTCGAAGTTGATCTCGCCCTTCTGAATCTGGGCGACGAGCTCGTCGGAACCGATGATGTCGGCGCCGGCAGCCTCAGCCTCGCGGGCCTTCTCGCCCTCGGCGAAGACTGCAACACGAACGGTCTTGCCGGTGCCGTGGGGCAGGGAGATGGAACCACGGATGTTCTGGTCAGCCTTACGAGTATCGATGCCCAGACGGAAGTGGGCCTCGACGGTCTCGTCGAACTTGGCGGTGTCGAGCTCCTTGATGAGCTTGGCAGCCTGAAGGGGGGTGTAGAGCGTGGCGCGGTCGATCTTCTCGGCAGCGGCGTTATAGCTCTTACCATGCTTAGCCATGTGCATTACCTCCTGTGGTTAAACGGGCGTGAGCCCTCCCACATCGTATCGTGTGCCCTATTGCACACATTTAACGGGCGCCCCGGTCGGAGCACCCGTCGTTACCATAAGAAATCGCTACTCAGCGATGGTGACGCCCATGGAACGGGCGGTACCGGCGATGATCTTCTTGGCGGCGTCAATGTCGTTGGCATTGAGGTCCGGCATCTTGATCTCGGCGATCTTGGTGAGCTGCTCCTGGGAGAGCTGACCAACCTTGTCGGCCTGGGGCTTAGCGGAACCAGACTTGAGGTTCAGCTCCTTCTTGATGAGGTGAGCCGCCGGCGGGGTCTTGGTGATGAAGGAGAAGGACTTATCCTCGTAGACAGAGATCTCAACGGGGATGATGTCGCCCTTCTTGTCCTGCGTCTCGGCGTTAAAGGCCTGGCAGAACTGCATGATGTTCACGCCAGCAGCGCCCAGAGCGGGGCCGACGGGAGGAGCGGGGTTAGCTGCACCAGCAGGAATCTGGAGCTTAATGACGTTGGCAACCTTCTTCTCAGCCATGGTCATTCCTTTCGAATCACGAGTGTGAAGTACTTGCTATATCGTAAGCACGCACGTGTTAGAAGCACTCCTGAGATGAGCAGTCACAGAAGAAGCACGCTCGCGCGAACGGACGAAAACTTAAGCGATGACAGCGACCTGGTTAAAGTCGAGCTCGACCGGCGTCTCGCGGCCAAAGATCATCAGCGTGACCTTGAGCTTGCCAGCCTCGGTGTTAACCTCGGAGACCTTGCCATCAAAGTCGGTAAGCGGGCCATCGGTGACGCGGACGGACGTGCCGACCTGAATATCAACCGAGGTGCGCTTGGGCGAATCGCCCTTACCGGGACGACGAGTCATCTTGTTGTACTCGTCACGGGAAAGCGGAGCGGGCTTGCCGTTGCCGCCTAGGAAACCGGTGACGCCGGGCGTGTTGCGAACACACGTCCAAGCATCGTCATCCATCTCCATGCGGACCAGGACATAACCCGGGAAGATCTTGGAATCCTTGGTCTCGCGCTTGCCACCCTCTTTGATCTCGGTGACGCGCTCCATAGGAATCTCGATATCAAAGATACGGTCCTGCATGCCCATGGTCTCGATACGATGCTCGAGATCGGACTTTACGCGGTTCTCGTATCCGGAGTAAGTGTGAACGACGTACCAACGCTTAGACATGGTTTAGCCCCTCAATCCAGAGAACAGAGCAAGAGCCTCGCCAAAGCCAGCATCGAGCAGAGCGATGACGACGCCGACGACGACCAGAGAAGCGCAAACGACGACCGAGTAGTTCACGAGTTCCTTCTTGTCGGGCCACGTGACACGCTTCATCTCGGACTTGACCGAAGCGAAATACTTCTTGGTGCGGGCGAAGAAACCAGGCTTCTCGTTCTTCTTGGACTTCGCAGCCTTCTCGTTCTTCTTGGCAACGGCCTTCTTGGCCTCAACCTTGGAGTTGGCGGCAGCGCTGTTGGCAGGTGCCGGCTGCTGAGCCTTCTTCTTGTTCTTCTTGTTGGCCATTTGGGTTACCTCCGCGCAATGCGCTTATACATGAGTAAACCGTAAGCCCCCAAATGGGAGCTTACGGAATAATGACTGGCACGCCAGGAAGGACTCGAACCCTCAACACTCGGTTTTGGAGACCGATGCTCTACCAATTGAACTACTGGCGTATGTGACTAGAGACTAGCGAGTCTCTTTGTGCAGCGTGTGGTGACGGCACCAGGGGCAATACTTCTTGATCTCCATACGATCAGGCATGGTCGACTTGTTCTTGGTGGTCGTATAGTTGCGGCGCTTGCACTCAGTGCACGCAAGAGTAACTAGAGTACGCATGTATCCTGAACCTTTCATTTCCGCCCCGTACGGGCACGAGTTGTTACTTTATCAGCTCCACGTAAGTGCTGTCAATGAAAACCTCGAGTCAATTGGTTCTCGGTGGATCCATTCATATTTGGAACACATCAATGAAGCCATCGAGAGCTAATCGACGGTGCATCCAGGACCATTATCGATCCTCTCGGCACCAGCAACGGCTCAATATCCATTGCAGAAAAGAACCCGGCACCCATATAAGTGCCGGGTTCTCTAAGTCAGTTATATCAAAGAGCTAATTTACTCAATGATCGTGGAGACGATGCCCGAACCGACGGTGTGGCCACCCTCGCGGATAGCGAAGCGCAGGCCCTCCTCCATGGCGATCGGGTGGATGAGGTCGCCCTCGATGGTGATGTGGTCACCAGGCATAGCCATCTCGGTGCCCTCGGGGAGCTTGACCGTACCGGTAACGTCGGTGGTACGGAAGTAGAACTGAGGACGATAACCATCGAAGAACGGGGTGTGACGGCCGCCCTCCTCCTTGGTCAGAACGTAGATCTCACCGGTGAACTTGGTGTGCGGGGTAACCGAACCGGGCTTGCAGAGAACCTGGCCGCGCTCGATGTCCTCGCGCTTGATGCCGCGGAGCAGCAGACCGACGTTGTCGCCAGCCTCGCAGAAGTCCATGGACTTACGGAACATCTCGATACCGGTAACGACGGTGTTCTGGGTATCCTTGATGCCGACGATCTCGACGGGCTCGTTGAGCTTGAGCTCACCGCGCTCGACACGGCCGGTAGCAACGGTACCACGGCCGGAGATGGTCATAACGTCCTCAACGGCCATCAGGAACGGGAGGTCGTTGTTACGAGCAGGCGTCGGGATGTACTCGTCGACGGCCTTCATGAGCTCGCGGATAGCGTCCATCCACTTGGCGTCGCCCTCGAGAGCGCCCAGAGCGGAACCACGGATGACGGGGATGTCGTCGCCGGGGAAATCGTACTCGGAGAGGAGCTCACGGGTCTCCATCTCGACGAGGTCGATGAGCTCGTCATCGTCGACCATGTCGCACTTGTTCAGGAAGACGACGATGTAGGGAACGCCGACCTGACGGGCGAGCAGGATGTGCTCGCGGGTCTGAGCCATGGGGCCGTCGGTAGCGGCGATGACCAGGATAGCGCCGTCCATCTGAGCAGCACCGGAGATCATGTTCTTGACGTAGTCAGCGTGGCCCGGGCAGTCAACGTGAGCGTAGTGACGGGCAGCAGTCTCGTACTCGACGTGGGAGACGGAGATCGTAATGCCGCGCTCGCGCTCCTCGGGAGCCTTGTCGATGTTCTCGAACGCAGTGAAGTCAGCCTTGCAGCCCTCGGTCTCGGAGAGAACCTTGGTGATGGCAGCGGTCAGCGTGGTCTTGCCGTGGTCGACGTGACCAATGGTGCCGATGTTAACATGCGGCTTAGTGCGCTCAAACTTCTCTTTGGCCATAAAGCCCTCCTCTAAACAGGTCGTCCCCGGACGGGACTTTGCCTTTATACCATAGTGGCCTCTCAACATACTATTGAGAAGCCACCGTGTTACCTATGGTAGCGGTGACTGGATTCGAACCAGTGACGCCACGGGTATGAACCGTGTGCTCTAACCAACTGAGCTACACCGCCGGATGGAGCCTGCAACCAGACTTGAACTGGTGACCTCTTCGTTACCAACGAAGTGCTCTACCGACTGAGCTATACAGGCACTTGACGGGTGGGAGCTATAGGATTCGAACCTATGTAGGCAGAGCCAACGGGTTTACAGCCCGTCCCCATTAACCACTCGGGCAAACTCCCAATCGTTCAAGTATCCGCAGGTTCTTTGGTCTTTTGGACCGCCGCCCCCGCGAACGAAAAAGATAATACGATGCAACCTTGGGGGCTGTCAACGAAAACCTCTAGATACACGGTGCCGGGCGTATCTATATACCTTCGACCTGCGGTTTTGTTGAGTTTAGATATGAAGAACGGTGGATTTCGCTACGCTGGTGACATTTCCCAAGGGAACACTTTGTCACGGTGGAGTACGCTTGCGGTGTCGACCTTCGATAACGGCTCTCTTGCACTATTACATAGGTCGCGATCGGCCTTCCACGACACGATCGAGCGTGGATAATCTCCCACTTTTAGCGCGACCCTAAGGCCAAAGCGGCAAATTATCCACGCTCATTCTCCAGGCGGGAGAACTAAAGAGCCGCAACTACTCGGGCCAAGCCAAAGTAGACCCATAGAGCGGCTCCCCCTTGGTGCAGGGGTAGCGACTCAAGTAACACGACGATAGCAAGTCGAAGAAATAAGTCATGGCGTATTTCGAATAAACGCCGAGTCGGTCAATTCCGTTTCCCGCATTACCAAGACGATATACACGGTCAAAAGACCTCGATTTGTCATCGTTGCTAAACGCAGTAATTAGAATCTTCCTGCCCGAACGGCAATCAAGATACTCACGCGCCTGTGACACAAATAGCCCGGAGACCGATACGAGAATTATCAATGACTGCGAAGCGTCTCCCATGTTTTTCAATTCCGCGACGTTAGCCCCAGCAACTATGCGAACTATCTTGCCCGCATAAAACATTTCCTGCTGAAATCGTACGAGGTTGGCGCTCACATTATTGGTGCACCAGATTTCAACGTTTTTATGGCCATCAATTTCGTCGGCAAGGTGCTTAATAGCGATATCGGACACGCCGCTTTCGACCTCAGCGAACATCTCGATCATGCGAACGTCGAGCTCTGCCCTGTACTCCTCGTAGCCAAATTCCTCCTCTCGATGGCTTAAGTCGCTTGGAAAGACTGATTGAGTAAATGATTCTTTCAAATCGCTAAGAGACTGGTAGCCCAATCGATTGCAGAAACGACGAACAGCGGAACGGGTCACGAATGCATCGCGGGTTATTGCGGCAACATTGATTTCGCTCGAACGCCTAATGTGAGCGATGAGATATCGAGCGATGGCGGCATCGTTTGACCCAAACTCGCTGTTGATGATGGAGCTAATGCGATTGAGCACATCGAAGTCATTGATATTCACGTGATCCCTCTTTCCGCTCTCCTCGATATTATGGTTCATTTATTGAATCAAACAGCTTTGGTCGTTCTCCTATGATTCAAATCAGTTGACGTCATCTTAATCGTAATTCCGTCACACGTATCCACCGTGTTGAATGATGGAAAGGGGATTCATGGGCAACGTGAACAACATGCCGTTTCTCTGGGGTTCCGCCACGGCGTCTTATCAGTGCGAGGGTGCCTGGAACGAAGACGGCAAAGGCCTCGGCGAGTGGGATTTCTTTAACCACACAAGCAATAAGAACATCAACCATGTTGACGGTGATGTATCTTGCGACTTCTACCATCGCTATGAAGAAGATATCCGCATGATGAAAGAAGGCGGACAAAACACCTATCGCTTCTCTCTTTCATGGAGTCGAATCATCCCCACGGGTATCGGCGAAGTGAATGAAGAGGGTATCGATTTTTATAATCGAGTCATTGATTGCTGCCTCGAAAATGGCATAGAGCCCAACGTTACGCTGTTCCATTACGATCTGCCATTCACGCTTGCTTGCAAAGGCGGATGGCTGAACAACGACATGGCAGAGTGGTTCTGCAAATACGCCAAGATTTGCTTTGAGCGCTTTGGAGACCGCGTCAAAATCTGGGCTACCGTTAACGAGCCGCATTTCTACAGCTACTGCGTAAACATGTTGGGCAACTATCCCCCCAATCGATCGCTCGACGTTCAGTCGTACATGCAGTTTCAATACAACCTGATGCGCGCAAGCGCACTCGCAGTCCGAGCATATCGTCAAATGGGCTACGACGGCATCATCGGCGCCGTCCACGATGGCGGCGTTGTCGAACTCGACCCGGCAACCGAGCATCCTGATGACGTATTTCGATACGCAGACTTTTTCGCCAATCGCATGATTCTGGCACCAGCGCTTCAGGGTCAACTGCCGCCAGAAATGGACGAAATCCTTGAAAAACTTGGCGTCTCGCTCTATCGATCCCCAAATGACGTAGAAGAATTCAGAGACGGTAAAGTCGATTTTATTGGACTCAACGTGTATTGCCGAGAGTATGTAACCGACTGGCACGGTGGAGAGCTTGCCGTTTCGGCGAACAATAAGGGCGGTTCGAGCAAAAAGGTCGAAGGAAAATGCATTGCGCCCTTGTTTGAAAGCGCCCGCGACAGCAATGTTCCCCGCAATAAATGGGGCCGCGAAATACTCCCAAGTTGCATGTATTCAACCATCATGGATGTCCACGAGCGCTATGACGCGCCCCGCATCTTTATTACGGAAAACGGACACGGCGCCTATGAGCAACCAGACGCAGACGGAATGATCCACGATGATGACCGCATCGAGCTTCTGGGCCAGTTCATCGAGCACATGATGAGGGCTAAGCGCGACGGCGCGCGCGTTGAGGGCTACTACCTCTGGTCGACGATGGATCTGTATAGCTGGATCAACGGCTACGAAAAACGATACGGACTTGTCCATATCGACTTCGAGAACAATCTGGAGCGCACCCCCAAAAAGAGCTGGTATTGGTACCGAGACCTTATCTCGAAGTATCAGGAGCAGGAAGGTTAGGAGAAAGAGATGAAATATCAGGCAATGTCCGAAACAGTCCTAAAGGCTGTTGGCGGCAAAGAGAACATTACATCGGTAACTCATTGTGCGACGCGCCTTCGCATCGACGCACGAGACACCTCGATCATCGATCTCCAGCTCGCCAAATCGGCCGATCAGGCGCTCGGGGCAGTAGTCAGCGGTGGCCAGCTTCAGGTGATCATCGGCCCCAACGTCACCGAGGCTTACAACGACTTCCTCGACTTCGCGGGAATCGAAGTCGGCGGTGGCACGGTTGCCGACGATGCCCAAACCGCCAAAGACCTTGCAGAAGGCATTAAAAGCGGTAACACCGCCATGGGCTTGATTGAGAAATTCGGGAACGTCTCTGCACAGGTATTCATGCCCATCGTCCCGGCGCTCATCGTTGGCGGACTCATTCTTTCGATCAAGAATCTCCTGGTCAATTATTGCGGATTGAGCACCGATAGCGGAACCGCCCAGGTCCTGTTGGCGATCTTTAGCGCTTCGTTTAGCTTCTTGCCCGTTTATCTTGGTTATCAGCTCGCAGCCGTCATGAAGATGCAGCCCATCATGGGCGCATTGCTGGGCGCGATCATGATTAGCTCGTCCATTAGCGGTGCCGAGGGTCTCGACTTTCTTGGTATTCCCATCCCGACGAACGACTATTCGAGTACGGTAGTGCCCATCGTACTGGGCGTTGTATTCATGTACTTTGTCGACCGCGGCCTTCAGAAGATCATTCCCGACGTTACCAAACTGTTCTTGAAGCCGCTGCTCACCATGATCATCGTCGTGCCCGTCGAGCTGATTATCCTTGGCCCCGCCGGCAGCATGATGGGCTACGCGCTGAGCGATGCCGTCACGTGGCTTATGGACAACGTGGCATTTATCGCTACTCCGATCCTGGCAGCCCTTAACCCCTATTTCGTCATGCTCGGTCTCGATAAGGCTTACATCGCAATCGAAGTTACGAGCCTGGCGCAACTCGGTTGGGCACCCATTATCTTTGGATTCATCTCGAACCTCTGCATTGGTGGCACGAGCCTCGCCCTGGCAACTGCCATGAAGGGAAACAAAGAGAAGAGGGGTATGGTCACCACGGTTGCCGTCACCGCACTCTGTGGCGTAACCGAGCCCGCGTTCTACGGTTGCCTCATCGAGCGTCCCCGCCTGCTTGTCGGCACGGCAATCGGCGCGCTCTGCGCTGGACTCCCTGCAGGCATCTTTGTTCTGAAAGAGTATGTTGCGGGAGCATGCCCCGGCCTTCTTTCGGCACTCATCTTTATCGCTCCCGATGGGTCCATGGGCAACTTCGTGCTGGCATGCGTTGTCGCCATCATCGCCATCGTCGTCTCCTTCATCGCTGCACGCGTGATCATCAAGAAGAACCCCAGCTATATTGAGTAGATGCCCGCTGTTTGCATTGGAGACATCCTCGGCAGACCATTAGCAAGAACCCAAAAAGTTCCTTAGGAGCTCGATTAATCCATTCGGATTCCTGAGGCACAAACGACCCCGATTCCACAATGAAATCGGGGTCGTTGTTTCTAAAGCCGTCGATAGACAATCGGTGTTTACCTTAGCTCCCTATCCAAGTTAATTATCCACGCTCGTTCTCCGGTCGGGAGATTTTCTTCGCTCGCGTGTCCAGAAATCCACGCTCGAGCAGGACATCCAGGTCCGCACCCGCCCTTGTCTCGATCTGTAACAGCAAGAGGCCTATTCCGCTTCTACATGTTACAAATCAAGATATTCCTAAAACACCCTAAGTTTCATCTCAATCTGTAACAGTTAGATGCCAAATATCGGTCTTGGTGTTACAGATTTAGACAAACTGGAGGACGAGACAAACCTGAAGCTTGGTTGGCGCCAAACCCGCTGACTTATCGACATAAATAGAAACGGACCCTGTCCCATAAGGAACAGAGCCCGAAACTCTCATGGAGCCAGTGACAGGAATCGAACCTGCAACCCACTGATTACAAATCAGTTGCGCTACCGTTGCGCCACACTGGCACACTTGGCGCTTTCGCGCGAAGCCTGTTAAGAATAAAGGAATTGCGGACGGGGCGCAACAGGCCCTTTGACCGACCACATCATAAAACTATTCGTCAGAACGAATAGTTTTAATTACAATTGGCTATATAAAACTATTCGTTTTGACGAAGGGTTTCGCGATGCTTACTACCAAGGAAGCCGCCGAGCTGCTCGGCATCACTCCGCGCAGGGTGCAGGAGCTCATAAAAAACGGAGCACTTGAGGCCCGCAAGGCTTCTGGTGTATGGCTCATCGACAAAGACAGCGTCGACACGCGACTCCGCTCCGTGACCAAAACGGGGGGACGTCCCCGCCGCGGCCACGGTAAGAGCGAGATCGCGTTCACCCTCATGAACCGCACGCACGAAGTCGCCCAGCTGGTCTACAGCACATCGCGAAAAGACTTTACCCATATCGGCGCCGTCGTCGATTACGCCCACGCCCCTATTGGAGTATTTGGCCCTAATAGCCCCATATCGCTCGACTCCTTCCGCATCTGGTGGCGCGGCCGCGGTATCCCGCTCGCACGCATTGGGCTAGCCTCCCTGCTTGCAGAAGCCGCAGTCGATGTTCCCGATGAACTCGTCCAGCGAAATCTCGGCCTCTCCCTATCCGACCAGTATTGGATTAGACCCCAAAGTTCCGGTCTCACCTGGGAGGACATTAACTTCTTCAATAACGCCTTTGATGACGTCTCATTGTCCATTGCGCCCTTTGCCCCAGAGGGAAAAGCGGCTGCCGCAAAGCCCGATAACACGTCGGACGGCAATCTTCAAAAGTACTGGACATGCGAGGGCGGGCGTCGAATTCTGCATAAGGCAGGAGCGCACCTGAACCAGGAACCTTATAACGAGCTGGTGGCGACCGCGCTCCACCGTCGAATCCTAAACGCCTGCGATTATGTGCCTTACTCGCTCGAGGGCACGGGCACTTCCGCCCTGAGCATATGCGATGTCTTCTTAACTGATGAAGAAGAGTATGTCCCTGCGTTCTATGTAAACCAGCACGCAAACGCAGATGAACGGCTAACCGACTACGAGCGATACGTAGCAAACTGCGAGGAGCTCGGGGTGACAGGCGTCAAGGATGCCCTTGACCGCATGATCGTGTGTGACGACATCATCGCCAACTATGACCGCCATTGGCGTAACTTTGGCCTTGTGCGAAACGTAAACACGCAAGCCTGCAGACCCGCCCCCATCTTCGATTCGGGCTCATCGCTCTGGTGCAACATATCACTAGAGGAGCTTAGGGCGGGAGAGCACAGTTTTACCAGCGCACAATTTCATTCAAGCCCCGCCAAACAAATGTTGCTCGTCGAGGACATGGGCTGGTTTGACGGCGACAAACTCGAGGGCTTTGTCGACGAGGCGATCGAGATTCTGTCTAAAAACGATGCCCTAGCAGCGAGGCTGCCTTATCTAAAAGAGGCGCTAACGTGGCGCCTCGAAAGAATGATCGACATCGCTGAATGGAGCTAGCGAGGCAGCATTGCCCCGCCAACTCCCCTACCTCCCGCGAAGGGCCTTGAGCTTTGCCAGGGCATCGGGGCTCAGGCGACTGCCCAGAGTCATCTTGATCTGCGGGGCTTCCTCAGCCTCGTGAACGTCGTTATCGATCTGTTTGATCTCGTCCACCAGCATACGGCTCGAGATGCGTGTAACGCCCTTGCCCATGACGACAGCCTGGATCGTGCCGTCGCTCGATACCACGGAGCACGCGCGGCCTTCCTCACGTGCCTCGATGCAGAGCTTCTGCACCACGGTATCGGCCGAAACACCCGTCGGCGAAAACTCAATGCGCACGCCGCGGGCCGGTAGGTTGGGGCGCTCGCTGGAGATATTGCCCGCGCCGTCAAATACGATCACAGCCTCGTAGCGGCCCTGGGCAAACGCGGCTACGTCATTAATGAGCGCCGTGCGCGCCATATCGTGAACGTCGCTGGAATACGGATCGTCAGAATGGTCGTACACGAGCTTTTCGTAGCGCGGCGTACAGTGGATCACGTTGTAGCCGTCGACCACCAGCAGCTCGGGCTTATTGGAGTGCACCGTCGAGACCGGGTCGGCGATGGCCTGCGCAAACGCATTGCCGCCCACGCCATAGGTCGCGGCCGAAACAATCGGCTTGGCCGAACCCTCGCCAAAGCGCTTGGCCTTGGACTTGGCACGGTTCTTTTTGGACATGCGCTACTCCTCCCCCATGAGCTCGCCAGCGTTGCGGCGCAGCCACTCAAAGCACAGCGCCGTGGTCGCCTGGGCAACATTGAGGCTCTCGGTCATGCCGCGCTGGGGAAGCTTGGTCAAAAAGTCGCATTTCTCGAGCACCAGGCGCGAGATGCCGTCGCCCTCGGAGCCCATGACGAGCGCCACGCGGCCCTCGAAGGGAGCATCCCAGCAACTGCCTTCGGCGTGCTCGGAGGCACCGCCCACCCAAAAGCCAGCGGCCTTAAGATCGTCGAGCGCACGGGCGATGTTGGGCACCTGCGCGATAGGCAGATGCATGACGGCGCCGGCTGAAGTCTTGTAGCTGCCCACGGTCACGCCGGCGGCGCGCTTGTTGGCAATGATGACGCCGGCCGCGCCCACAACCTCGGCGGAACGCACGATGGCACCAAAGTTGCCGTCGTCAGTCACATGGTCGAGCACGACGACGAGCGCCGGTCCGTCACCCGCGCGGTCGAGAATATCGGCGACATCGGCATAGGGGAAGTTGCCAACCTCGAGCGCGATGCCCTGGTGAGCGCCATGGCTCGACAGTGCATCGAGCTGCGCGCGAGGCACATACTTAATGCGGACACCCGCGGCGTTGAGGTCGTCGACCAGGCGCGACAAGGCGGCATCGCGCTCCCCGCCCTCGGCAATGAGCGCGCACTTGATGGGAAAACCAGTGCGTAGCGCCTCGGCGGCAGCACGACGACCTTCGATAAACTCGCCCTTGGGAGCCTGGACAGCGTCGCGGTTGCGATCGCGCTGCGGACGTACGGCCTGGGCGCGATCGCGCTGGCCCTTGGGAGCGGCAGTGCGGTCATTGCGGCGAATCGGACGCGAGCCAGAAGCGGCCTGCTTGCCGCCACGAGGCGCATGCTTGCGATTGTCGGCCATAAAACGGCCTCCTTAAATAGATAACGAACAAGAATCGACCGTCCGAGCCACGGCACCTTACCTTTCAATCGTCGGGCATGACCACCAGGTCTATGCCCTCCTCTTTCAAGGCAATCTGCCGCACCTCGAACGGTCGACAAATACTAGAGACTCTTAATACGAGTGCCCGCCGCAGTATCCTCAATCGTCAGGCCCAGGTCCTTGAGCTGGTCGCGGATGGCGTCGGCCAGATCCCAGTTCTTGGCGGCACGGGCCTCGGCGCGGGCCTCGAGAATCTTGGCAGCAGCCTCGTCCACGTCGTCGCCCGTATAGGCAACCAGACCGGCGGCAACACCCAGCAAACCCAGCGGCAGCTCGACCTTGGGCTCAGGAAGCTCAACACCAAACGTATCGAGCAGCTCGGCCAGCGTGTCGGCGGCGGCAAGCGCGGCGGCCTTGTCGGCAGCGTCGCCCGCCTGCTCCAGGTACTGGTTGCACTCGGTCACAAAGCCAAAGACGGCGCCCATGGCACCGGCGGTGTTAAAGTCGTCGTCCATGCACTCCTTAAAGGCGGCGCGGGTCTCGGCGGCCTTGGCGGCAAACGCCTCGGATGCTGCCTCATCGGCATCGGCCGTCGCATGGTTCGCGGCCCAGCGCAGGTTCTCGACCGTACCGGCGATACGCGTGAGCGAGTTCTCGGCACCCTCCAGGCGCTCCCAAGAAAAGTCGAGCGGCGAGCGATAGCTCGTCTGCAGCATCAGCAGGCGCAGGGCGGCAGCAGAGTGCTGCTCGAGGACCTCGGCCAGCGTAAAGAAGTTGCCGAGCGACTTGGACATCTTCTCGCCGTCTACCAGCAGCATGCCCGTATGCATCCAGGTGTTGGAGAAGCCCTGGTGCCAGGCGCAGGTGGCCTGGGCGCACTCGTTCTCGTGATGCGGGAAGGCAAGGTCGGAGCCGCCGCCGTGAATGTCGATCGGAGTGCCCAAGTAGCGATGCACCATGGCGGCGCACTCGGTGTGCCAGCCGGGACGGCCCTCGCCCCAGGGGCTCGGCCAGCTGGGCTCGCCGGGCTTGGCGGCCTTCCACAGGGCAAAGTCGAGCGGGTCGTTCTTGTCCTCGTTCTCCTCGATGCGCGCGCCAACCATGAGGTCATCGATGTTGCGGCCCGAGACCTGACCATAGTTGGGATCGCTGCGCACGGCAAAGTACACATCGCCGTTATCGGCTGCGTAAGCGTGGCCCTGCTCGATAAGCGTCTTGATCATGGCGATCATGGGGCCGATCTCCTTGGTGGCGCGGGGGCGCACATCGGGATCGAGCACGTTGGCAGCGCGCATGACGCCAATGAACTTGTCCGAGAACTCCGTCGCGACCTCGGCAGCCGTACGGCCCTGCTCGTTGGCGCGCTTGATGATCTTGTCATCGACATCGGTGAGGTTCTGGGCGAACGTGACCTCGTAGCCGCTCGCGATGAGCCAGCGACGAATCACGTCAAAGCTGATGAACGTGCGGGCATTGCCGATGTGGATGTTGTCGTAGACCGTGGGGCCGCACACGTACATGCGGACCTTGCCGGACTCGATGGGCTGGAACTCTTCCTTTTTATGGGTAGCGCTGTTGTAGATACGCATTCGTTACTCCTTAACGGTTTTCTGTAGCAGGCAGACGGCCCAGGCGCCGATTCCCTCGCCCTGGCCCTCCCAACCGAGCTTTTCGGTCGTAGTGGCGGCGACGCCCACGTTTTCGACGTCAACGCCCAGGGCATGGGCAAGGTTGGCGCGCATGGCATCGCGGTGCGGGGTGATCTTGGGTTGCTGACAGGCAATGGTGCAATCGGCATCGACAAACTCAAATCCCAGCTCGCGCGCATAGTCCATCACGCGAGCGAGCAGCACCATCGAATCGGCACCCTCGTAGGCGGGATCGGTGTCGGGGAATAGCTTGCCGATGTCTCCCCCGCGGCAGGCACCCAGAATGGCGTCGGCCAAGGCGTGCGCGAGCACATCGGCATCCGAGTGGCCCAGCAGGCCGCGCTCGTAGGGGATGTCGACCCCGCCGATGATACATCGACGCCCCTCCACCAGACGGTGGACGTCATAGCCGTGGCCAATGCGCAGGTTACTGAACATGGGGAAGGTCCTCTCCCTCGGCCATGCGGCCAAGCAGAATCGCGGTTACGGGACGCAGGTCCTCGGGCACCGTCACCTTAAGGTTATCGCGCGGGCTCTGGACACAGCGAACGCGCCCGCCCATGCGCTCGACCAGCGATGAATCGTCGGTACCGATAAAGCCCTCGGCGATAGCAGCGGCGTGAGCGCGCTTCATGGCGTCGACGCTAAAGATCTGCGGCGTCTGCGCGGCCCAATAGAGCTCACGCGGCGGCGTCTCGACGATATTGTCACCATCGACGATCTTGAGCGTGTCGATCGCGGGCTGGCCGCACACGACACCGTCGAGAGCACGGTCGCTCACGAGCACGTCGATAGCGTGGTCGATGGCCTCGGTCGTAATGAGCGGACGAGCGCCGTCGTGAATGGCGACATATTCGAAACCCGCCGGTACCGCATACACGCCGGCACGGGTGGAGTCCTGGCGGGTATCGCCGGCATCGGCAAAGCTGATGGGCGTGTCATAGTCAAACGGGTCGATGGCCAGGCGGCGCATCTCAGCACGGCGCTCGGCAGGGCAAACCACGACGATGTGGCCGACCTTATCGCTACGATCGAACGCGCGGATGGACCAGCTCATGAGCGGACGGCCCGCCACGTTAACGAGCTGCTTGCCGCCGGGATTTCCAAAGCGCTGGCCGCTGCCACCGGCAACGACCACGGCGCATACGGGCGCCATTATGCGTTCCCCTGTTTGGTGCCCTTCATGCGGTACAGGGAGTCCGCAAGAATGGCAGGGTTGTTAACGCCAAAGTCGCCCAGGCGCTCCGGATCCTCGCTGATGTCGTCCATGAGCTCCTGCAGCGAGCCGTACTCGTCGACGATCTTCTCGGCCACGCCGTCGCGCACGACGGACACACGCGAAAGCGTGCGCAGGCCCAGCGGCGTCATGACAGAGTCCTCATCCAGGTCGTCGTAACCCAGAACCGCCGCCACATGCTGCGGGTCGGACAGGTCCTTGGGCGTCATGCGGGCAAGCTCGGCGCGGATCTTCTCGGCGTTTGCCTCAGAGGAATCGCTTGCGTAGTCGCGGATCATCAAGTCGTATTCGGTATCCATGCTGGAGCCCGCGAGCTGCTCGAGCTGCATCTGCACGAGCTTGCCCTGGTTGCCCAGCTTGACAATGCAATCCTTAAGCTCGGTCTTTGCCTGCTGCATGATCTCGAAGCTCGAGAAAATACCGGTAATGTCGGCGAGCGTGACGTAGTCGTCGAGCTCGAGGGCCGTCAGGCGCAGCAGGGAGCGATCGAGCGACTGACGGGTAGTCTGGAGCGTGGCGACGAGCTGGTTGACCGAGCTCATGATGGTGGTGACGGGCTGGATCTCGTAGCTCTTACCGTGGACGTACACGTTGACGACGGCACGACGAGCCGAAACCGAGATCACGATGGCATCGGTAAGCACCGACATGCGAGCGGCAGTACGGTGACGCATGCCCGTCTCACTCGTGGCAAGCGAGGGATCGGGATTGAGGTGGAAGTTGGCGCGCAGGATCTGGGTGAGGTCGCCATCGATAACGATGGCGCCGTCCATCTTGGAAAGCTCGAACAGGCGGTTCGAGGTAAACGAAATGTTGAGCGGGAAGCCATCGTTACCGGCAGCGAGCACGTTTTCGGTGTCGCCGACGCAGATAAGGGCGCCCAGGTGACCGGCAATGATCATGTCGAGGGCGGTGCGGATCGGCTGGCCAGGTGCCGTCAGGCGAATGGCCTGTTCCATACGCTTTTGCAGCTCGTTCTTATCCAAGGCATCGCTCCCATCGTATACGCTCCATAAACGCTAAATAGTTTCTCACGGTTTGTCCCTGCAGCAGCCACGAAATCCGATGCTTACAGAATGAGCGAACACCGCTTAGGTAGCTCATTTGGGACGGGGCTCTTTTGACTGCTCATGTGGTAGCATCGGGTCTCATATAAATGAGGGAGTAGTCGTGTAATCGGGTTCGCCCGCAGAGAGGGAGCCAGACTATGGGACTCGCAGAGCTCGTGCTGCTCGCCGTTGGCCTTTCGATGGACGCTTTTGCCGTATCCATCTGCAAGGGCCTTGGCATGAAGAAAATCAACCTTAAAGTCGCCGTGGTGCTCGGCCTGTTCTTTGGCGGCTTTCAGGCCGGCATGCCCGTAATCGGATGGGCGCTCGGCAGTCAATTCATGGGCATCATCGGACCCATCGACCATTGGATCGCCTTTATCCTTTTGGCCTTCATCGGCAGCAAAATGCTGTGGGAAGCCTTTACCGAAGACGAGGATGAGGGCGACGGTAAGGATGCCGAAAAAATTGACCTGGGCGAGTACCTGATCCTCGCCATTGCCACCTCAATCGACGCCCTAGCCGTAGGTATCTCGTTTGCGGCGCTCTCGGTTGACATCGTTCCCGCTGTATCGCTTATCGGCGTCACAACGTTTATCTTCTCCGTCGCCGGCGTAGCAATCGGCCACACCTTTGGCGCGCGCTACGAAAACCCGCCACCATCGTGGGTGGCGTCGTGCTCATCCTCATCGGACTCAAGATCTTGCTTGAGCATCTGGGGATCCTCGCGCTGTAACGAATAACGGCCGCCCGACATTACGCCAGGCGGCCGTTTTCATAGCCAGCCGTTTTAGAGCGGCTTAACCAAGGTGACCTTTACGCAGCGAGGCGCTCGAGGACGTCGATGAGCAACTCGTAGAAGCGCTCGGCAGAAGCGAGCTCCATGCTCTCGTCCGGGGTGTGGACATCGGAGAGCGTCGGGCCCACGGCGATGGCGTCCAGGCCGTGCAGGGCCTCGGCAAACAGGCCGCACTCAAGGCCGGCATGGATGGACTCGATGCGCAGCTCGGAACCAAAGAGCTCACGATAGCTCTCGACGAAGACGTCACGGATCGGCGAATGCTCGGCATAGCTCCAGCCGGGATACTCGAATTCAAACTTGGCGTCGAAGCCCAGGACATCGGCCAGCGTCTGGAGGCGATCCTTGAACTCGTTCTGCAGCGAGGTGATCGAGGAGCGCGGGGACAGCATGATCTTGACCTCGTCGTCAGAAGTGGCAACCACACCGATGTTGGAGGAAACCTCGACGGAGCCGTCAGTGGCGACGTTGCGGCGGATCACACCATTAGGGGCAAGACGCAGGGCGCGGATGAGGGCAAGCGCGGACTTCTGGTCCATGGCCTCGACCTCGGCGTCGTCGGCAATCTCGACGGTGCAGGTAAAGCCGGGGTCGAAGACCTCGAGCTCGGCGGTGACGTCGGCGATGATGCCCTTTGCGATCTGGGCCGCGGCCTCGGCGGCAGCGTGGTCGGCGTAGACCAGAACAGCCTTGCACTCACGGTTGATGGCGTTGTCCTTAGTGCCGCCGTTAAAGCTGACGATGGCGGGCTCGCCGGCAACCATCAGGCGGTCGATGATGCGGGCCATGATGAGGTTGCCGTTGCCGCGCTCCAGGTTGATGTCGGAGCCGGAGTGACCGCCCAGCAGGCCGGAGATCTCGAGCGTGAGGGTGCTGCCGGTCTTGTGCTCGCGCACGATGGGGCAGGTGTAGGTAACGACGACGCCGCCGGCGCAGCTGACGGTGGCCACGCCCTCCTCCTCGGAGTCGAGGTTGATCATGGTGCGGGCGCTGATCTGGGACTTGTCGAGCGTCTCGGCGCCGACCAGGCCAGTCTCCTCGTCGGTGGTGAACACGCACTCGAGGGCCGGATGAGCAATCGAATCGTCGTTGAGCACGGTAAGCATCAGAGCGACAGCAATGCCGTTGTCGGCGCCCAGGGTGGTGCCGTTAGCGGTGAGGACGCCGTCCTTGACGACCAGGTCGATACCATCGGTCGTAAAGTCGTGCTCAACGGAGCCCAACTTGTCGCACACCATATCGATGTGGCCCTGCAGCATTACGGTCGGGGCATTCTCGGCGCCGGCAGATGCGGGCTTGCGAATGATAACGTTGTAAACCTCGTCCTGATACACGTCGAGGCCACGCTCCTTGGCAAACGCAACCAGGAAATCGCTGATGCCCTTCTCGTTGCCAGACCCACGGGGGATCGCGCTGACCTCCTCAAAGAAATGGAACAGCTGGGCGGGCTCGTAGCCGGTAATCTTGTAGTCCATGGTGCCTCCTTGGCGCAACTGGTTAGACAGTAAGACATGCGACTTGTATATTCCCAGACTTTGCATGCATAAACCAGTCGAAAACGCCGAGCGCCCTCGCATCATCGGCTAACGGTGGACCGTATAGCGTAACGGTCACAACTTCCGCAGCTCTACAAATCGAGGCGCCCTTTCCGGAGCGCCTCGATTGCGCGTATCAAATTGTCGTCACGCCCTACAGCGCGCCAGAGCCGGCTTGCATCATGCCGCCGGGGCCCGAGGTCACGCCGCCGCTCACGGGCGCGGCGTTGCCGGTGTGCGGTGCCGCCGGGGCGGTATCGCCACCGAGCGTGCCCGCCGGACGCGGTGCCGGAATCTCGCCCGTGCCGTGGCTAAAGACGAACTTGCCATCGGCCACGTCGCACAGGACGGTATCGCCCTCGCCCCACTCGCCGGCCAGAAGCTCCTCGGACAGCGGATCCTCAATGAGCTTTTGAATAGCACGGCGCAGCGGACGCGCACCGTTGGTGAGATCGGTGCCCTCGGCCACGATCTTGTCATAGGCCGCATCGGTGAGCTTGATGTTCATGCCGTTGGCAATCAAACGCTGACGCAGGTCGTCCACCAGCAGGTGCGCGATCTTGGTGAGATTCTCGCCCGAGAGCTTCTGGAACACCACAATGTCGTCGATACGGTTGAGCAGCTCGGGGCGGAACAAGCGCTTGAGCTCGCCCATCGCACGGCCGCGGATCTCACTCGAGGTGAGACCCTGCTCGCCGGTGGTGCCAAAACCGACGCTCGCATCCTGCGCGATCTCGCGGGCGCCCACGTTGGACGTCATGATAATCACGGTGTTGCGGAAGTCGACCGTCTTGCCCTGGCTATCGGTCAGACGACCCTCCTCTAGCACCTGCAACAGAATGTTGAAGATGTCGGGGTGCGCCTTCTCGATCTCGTCGAACAGCACAACCGAATACGGGTGGCGACGAACGGCCTTGGTAAGCTGACCGCCCTCGTCGTGGCCCACGTAACCCGGAGGGCTACCGATGAGCTTGGAGACCTCGAACTCGCTGCCGAACTCCGACATGTCGAAGCTGATGAGCGCGTCCTTGCTGCCAAAGAGGTACTCGGCGAGCGTCTTGGCGAGCTCGGTCTTGCCTGTGCCAGTGGGACCCAGGAAGATAAAGCTGCCGCCGGGACGACGCGGGTCCTTGAGCGGCGAGCGGCTGCGGCGCACGGCCTTGGCGACGGCCTCGACGGCCTCGTCCTGGCCGATAATGCGGGTCTTGAGCACGCTTTCGGTCTGCAGCAGGCGACGGCTCTCGCTCTCGGTGAGCGAGGAAACCGGCACGCCAGAGGTCACGGACACGATGTCGGCAATCTGACTCACGTCGATGGTGAGCGGGCTGGCGTCGAGCTCGGCGGTCCAGGCGGCCTTGGCTTCGGCGAGTTCAATCTCGGCGGCCTTCTGCTGCTCGGTGATCTCGGCGGCCTTGTTCATGTCATCGCTCTCGGTGGCCTCCTGCGCGGCGGCCTTGAGCTCCTCTATGCGATGCTCAGCCTCGCGCACCGGCTCGGGCGCGCGATTCGCGGCGATGCGAGCGCGGGCACCGGCCTCGTCGATGAGGTCGATGGCCTTATCGGGCAAGAAGCGATCCTGGATGTAGCGGTTGGAAAGGTTCGCGGCGGCCTCGATAGCACCCTGCGTATAGCGCACATGGTGGTGCTCCTCGTAGCGCGGCTTGAGCGCGGTCAGGATCTTGACCGTGTCCTCGACGCTCGGCTCCTCGACATCAATGGTCTGGAAGCGACGCTCGAAGGCCGGGTCCTTGGTGAGGTACTTGCGGAACTCCTCGGCCGTGGTGGCACCGATGATCTGGAAAGCACCGCGCGCGAGCACGGGCTTGAGCATAGAGCTCGCATCGATAGAACCCTCGGCAGAACCGGCACCGATGATGGTGTGCATCTCGTCGATAAACAAGATGACGTCGTCGGCTTCGGTCGCCTCCTGGATCACGTTCTTGAGGCGCTCCTCAAACTCACCGCGATACTTGGCACCCGCGACAAGACCCGGCAGATCGAGCGTCCAGATATTCTGGTTCATAAGATTCTCGGGCACATTGCCAGCAGCAATCTGCTGCGCCAGGCCCTCGACGATAGCCGTCTTGCCCACGCCGGGATCGCCCAGGATAAGCGGATTGTTCTTGGTGCGGCGCGAAAGGATCTCCATCATGCGCTGGACTTCCTTTTCGCGGCCAATCACGGGATCGAGCTCGCCGTCGCGCGCCTTTTGCGTGAGGTTGGTGGCGAACTGCTTGAGCGTGTCGGTGCCGCTCCCCTTTTGCTGAGAGGCATCCGAGCCGCTAAAGAACGGCAGGCCCGCACCGGGACGGCCGGCACCGGCACCGGCGAGCGGACGCTTCTTGTCCTGGTCCTTGGCGGTGAGTTTCTCGATAGCCTTTTTGATGGAGGCGGACGACACACCCAGACGCATGAGGATGTCCATGGCCATGCCGTTGCCCTCTTCGACGATGCCGATCAGCAAGTGCTCGGTCGACACGTAGGTCTGGTTGTTCTCACGCGCCACGCGGAAGGAGCGCTCCATCACGCTAATGACGAGCGGCGTAAAGGCGAGCTTGGCGGCCTCGGTCTCCTCGCTGGGCTCGGGGACCGTGGTCTGGACCTCTTTGAGGGTATCCATGATGTCATCGTAGGAGATGTCGAGCGAACGCAGTGCCTCGGCGGCAATGCCCTCGTCCTCCTTGGCAAGCGCGAGCAGCAGATGCTCGGTACCCACCTTATTTGAATGAAGATCGAGCGCCTCCTGCTTGGCCATGGACATGACCTTGCGCGCGCGATCGGTAAAACGGTCTAACATGCTAGTTCCTCTTAGACGAGCTAGTTTTTTCAAACGCAAAGCGCCGCCCCGCGGCAGCGCTTTGGTCTCTTTACCCATATGGAGTATATGTTAACCGTTGGGACCTTTCCCACTCGTAGCCGCGCGACAACGTCTACAAAAAAGGAATTGCTCGGGTCCGTTTGGCGGTTTGGTTTTGAGCTACTGTCTAGCAGGCAGGCTCGGCGTCCATGCTCTCGGCAACATCATTGACGGCATCGGCAACGGGAGCGTCAGGCATTCGCACGAGCTCCATATGCTGCTCTTCAAAGACGGTTCCCATGGGGAAGGCGCGGCGGAAGACAAAGCGAGCAACCGGACCAGCCACCAGCAGGTTCCAGGGCAGGGCCATGATAAAGTTGCGCGGAATGTTGACGAGCCACATCATCGGCAGCGCCTGCAAATTGGCAAGCGGGCCGCCGGGCATATGGAACAGGCCTTCACACGCGCCGTAGAGCGACATGATGATGACCATGGGAACGACCATGCAGGAGCTGACGGCGAGCGTCATGGCAAGCGGCGAGCTCTTGCCCGGCGTGACCAGGAATTTAAAAGCGAAACCCTTGGCAAGGGGGCTGGCAACAAACCAGTCGCAGCACATGGCAAAAATGTAGGCAACGGGGAAGCCGAGCCACGCGGCGGCAACAACCTCGCCGTTGATGGCCCCATGCTGCAGGGCAACGTTGTAGATGCTCATCCAGAGCACCATGCAAAAGCACATGATAAAGGTGAACAGCAGGCTCTCTCGTTTGTTGATAGGCATAAAGGGCATGGTCCTTTCTGTGTTACGCCGCGGCACCACGCAACAAAAAACGGGCGGGCAAGATGGAGCTGTTGGGACTTCATCTCGCCCGCCCGTGGTACGTGCGTCTGCGACTACTTATGTGGTGGAATCAGCCTAGCACGAAAAGCACGTGTTTCGTAAGCGTTGAGTTTATGAAGATGCAGGGCACCAATAATCCCCCGACCCCATAAGTTGCGGTGGAATACGGACTGTTTTGACCCTTTAAGCAGCAATTCAGTCCCTATTTCACCGCAACTCATTTGGTGTAAAGTAACCTGACCCCCTTGCACCAATTAGCTGGTGTGGCGCCAGCGAGGGTCGGTGAGCGTACGCGCCACACCCAAGCCAACGGGCAGAAACGCCACGATGAGCACCGCGCGCACAAACCAGCCGAGCATATTAACCGTGTCGAAGGTGCACATGTAATACATCGAGCGATAGAGATACAGACCGGGCACCATAATGACAATTGATGGCACCGTGAGGGCGATACGCGGGTAGGTGAGCTTGACTTCGGCCAAGCTTGCCAGCAGCCCCGATACCAGCGCGCCGATAAACGCCGCCGCCTCGGGAGGCATACCTACGCTCAGGCCCAGAAAGGGAAACAGCGTCGGCGCATCGACGAGCGTAAGGCGCAAGGTATTAGACACGGCGCCAATGAGCCCTGCCGCCGCTGCCATCTTTACCGGACTGTTGAACATAACCGAGAAGCCGAATACGCCAACGAAGCTCATCACCACGCGCAGGAGCGTAAGGGCAAGCGGCGAAAGGCCGAGCGGGGCAAAATCATCCGGTGCCAGCCCCACACACTCGGCAACCATCCAGCCCACAAGGGTCGCCATCACAATAATCGACACGGCATACGAAAGACGCTCAATGCCGCTTCGCATATCGAGCTTAGCGATGTCGAGGCCTGCCGTAATGAGGGGAAAGCCGGGAATCACAAAGAGCATGGCGCCGATATAGCCTTCTTGGTGCGACATTGCCCCCGGTACGACCTGGCCAAGGCCGAGCAATGCCAGCAGATACGAAACGCAAGCGAGCGCAACGCCCGTCGTCAGCGCGCTAAACTGGCCAAGACCCTGCTTGAGAATATGGGAGCGAGCAAAGTTGCCAACACCAGCGCCTACGAATGCGCAGGCCATCTCGATAGGGCCGCCGCCGAGCAAAAAGACGAAGGCGCCGCAAGCACAGGCTGCCGCAAGGCCCTGTTGCCAGGGAGAGTAATCGGGCTTTGAGCTCTCAACGGTCTTGAGCATCTCGTGGTATTCGTGCACGGTAAACCGGCGCCCATACGTCTCGATTTCCTTTAAGAAGCTCTCCATCATCCAAATACGATGGGTATTGACTCCCGTTGTGGGCAGGCTGACAACCTCGTTAAAGCAGTGACCATCTTCGATGCAGGTGCACTCAAACGACAGAAGACTCAGGTCGACGTGAATCGTGACGCCGAGCACAGCGGCAACACGATTCATGGTATCGCGCACGCGCCAGGCACCTGTTCCGCTTGCCAGCATAAGCATGCCGGTGCGGCAGATGATGGATGACTTATCGGTAAGCGGCGCATCGACAGCAAGCTCATCGCCTGCCGTCACGATCTGGTGCCAATCAGTTTTCATATGGAGCGCGCCGGCACGGACACCGTGGTGCATGGGGGCTCTTGAGAGCAACGAATCATGGTGCGCAGGCTGTGGGGGTTCCGTCGATTCGACCTCGTCCTCGTCGGGCCCTTCATCAACAAGGTCGAAAGCATCGAGCGCCGCTGGCTCGCGACGGTCGATCAGCTCCTCGTCCTCATCATCAAAGTAATTGAACTGATCGAGCATGTCCTCTTCGATTGCACGATCGCTCGCGTCGTCCATCCCGGTGCTCCCTTCCTATCGACTAACCCCCATCCTAGGCAGCGACAGCTAAAGGAAACATAAAAGAGACGACTGTCACGCATGGAAGGCGCAAACCCCCAATGCGTCGGTAGACCCCCAACGACTAGTCGTTTAAGAACGTCCCCAATGACTACATCGATGTTTTGGCAACGCCAGCGAGCGGGCCGCATTTGAGACAAGGTGACGTGAAACGAAAGGGCGCTGACCTTCTGGTCGCGCCCTTGAAGTTGAACGTCAGATTGTCCAAATGCGGCCCGCGCAGCGTCGAGCGGTTACGGCGTTTGGTAAAACGCCGTAACCCCCTAGTACATCTTTGCGCCGGCGGGGATGGAGGCGTCGAGCTGGATCAGGTTGAGGCGCTCCTCGCCCTCCTCCTCGTGGATGGCACTGATGAGCATGCCACAGCTGGGGATGCCCATCATCTTGCGCGGAGGCAGATTAGTGATGGCGAGCAGGGTCTTGCCGACCAGGTCCTCGGGCTCGTAATAAGCGTGAATACCGGAGAGGATGGTGCGGTCGGTACCGGTACCGTCGTCGAGCGTAAAGTTCAGCAGCTTCTTGGACTTCTTGACGGCCTCGCATGCCTTGACCTTCACAGCGCGGAAATCGCTCTTGGAGAAGGTATCGAAGTCGACGAACTCCTCGAACAGCGGCTCAACGGCGATCTTGGAGTAATCGAGCGTGGGCTTAAGCGACGTAACGAACGGGCTCGCGGCGTTGCCGGCCTCGGCAGCCTTGGCGGCAGCGGCACCGGACTGGAAACCCTTCTCGGGCTTCATGTGCGGGAACAGCAGCACGTCGCGGATGGAAGCCTGGTTGGTGAGCAGCATGACCACGCGGTCGATGCCGATGCCGATGCCGCCCGCGGGAGGCATACCGTACTCGAGGGCGCGCACGTAGTCCTCGTCATACTCCATGGCCTCGTCGTCGCCGCCGGCCTTCTCGGCCATCTGGGCAGCAAAGCGCTCAGCCTGGTCGACCGGGTCGTTGAGCTCGGAGAATGCGTTGGCGTACTCGTGGCCGGCAATAACCAGCTCAAAGCGGTGCGTCAGGCGCGGATCGTCCTCAAAACGCTTGGCAAGCGGGCTGACCTCGATGGGGTAATCGCACACGAACGTGGGGTTGACGATGGTGTCCTCGCCCAGCTCATCATAGATCTCGGCGATAATCTTGCCGGTGGTCCACTCGGGCTTAATCTCCAGGCCCTTCTCGCGCGCGGCGGCAGCAAGCTCCTCGACCGGCGTGTCAATGGTGACCTGCTTGCCGAGCACATCGGAGACGATGTCGGTCATGGGACGGCTGGCCCACTCACCAGAAAGGTCGATGGTCTGGCCCTGGTACTCGATGACCTCGGGGTTGCCGATGGCCTTGTTAGCCGCCTTAATGACGCCCTGGGCAAGCGCCTTCATGCCCTCGAGGTCGGAGAAGGCACGGTAGGCCTCCATCGTGGTGAACTCGGGGTTGTGGGTAAGGTCCATGCCCTCGTTACGGAAGATGCGGCCGATCTCGAACACGCGCTCAAAACCACCGACGATGCAGCGCTTGAGGTGCAGCTCGGTGGCAATACGCAGGTAGCACTCCTGATCGAGCGCGTTGAAGTGGGTAATGAACGGCTTGGCAGTAGCACCGCCCTGGATGGTCTGCAGAATGGGGGTCTCGACCTCCATGTAGCCGTCGGACTCCATAAAGCGACGGAAGGTGGAGAGAATCTGCGAACGCTTACGGAAGGTCTCACGAACGTCGTCGTTGGCGATCAGGTCGACATAGCGCTGGCGATAGCGGGTCTCCTTGTCGGAAAGACCGTGGAACTTCTCGGGCAGCGGACGAACGGCCTTGGCAAGCAGGGTCGCGCTCTTAGGAGCAACGGAAAGCTGGCCGCGCTGGGTGCGCACGACCACGCCGGTCACGCCCAGGATGTCGCCCAGGTCGAGGGCCTTGAGCGTATTCCAGGCAGCCTCGTCCATGTCGTTGATGCGGCAGAACAGTTGAATCTCGGCAGTCGCATCGCGCACGACGATGAACATGATCTTGCCCTGACCGCGCTTGGCGACCACACGGCCGGCGATCTTCACGACATCCTCGGTGTCCTCGCCATCGGCAAGATCGGCGTACTTAGTCTCGATATCGGCGACGTAGTCCTCAAGCTCAGAGTGCTCAGGATAGGGGTTCTGGCCCGCCTCGAACAGGGCGGCGCGCTTGGCCAGGCGGGTGGCGCGCTCGTCGTTGAGCGTCGATGCCTGATCGGCGGCGTTCTGGTTCTCTGCCATAAGTTAGCTCCTCAAACTAAAACGCTCCCCAGGATTCGGTCCCAGGGAGCGAAAACATACCTTTACGCGGGACCGTGGTCTAGCGTGCGATCTTGGCGATGGTGTAGACGCGAGTCTTGCCGGAAGGCGTAACGACCTCGACGGAGTCGCCCTCGCCGTGACCGATGATGGCGTGACCGACCGGAGACTCGTTGGAGATCTTGTGCTCGAGCGAGTTGGTCTCGGTGGTACCGACAAGCGTGACTTCCATGACCTCGCCGTTGGGATCAATCAGCGAAACGGTGGAACCGATGGAGACGGTCAGATCGCCCGTGGTGGCAGCAACCTGAGCGTTGGCGAGAATGGCCTGGATCTCGGCGATACGAGCAGCATTCTGGGCCTGCTTGTCCTTGGCGGCATCGTACTCGGAGTTCTCCGAAAGGTCGCCGAACGCGCGGGCTTCCTTGATGTCCTCGACGATCTCCTTGGCGTAATCGCCCTCACGCCAAGCGAGCTCCTCGACGAGCTTCTGGCGGCCCTCAGCGGTCAGTACGATCTGGCTTGCGTCCATACGGATATCTCCCCAACTCTGATCAAACAATCAACTGTCAACAAAACGAAAAAGACCGGCTAGCCTGCGGGCAAGCCGGTCAGGTGCTCACCCCAAAGGGATGGGACTACTCTGCGTCCGCGTCGCTGTCCTCTGCCTGCTTCTTCTTGGCAGCAGCGAGCTTGGCCTCGAGCTCAGCGATCTCCTTGTCCTCCTCGGACTGCTCGACCACGACCTCCTCGGCCTGCTTGGTCTCGGCCTTATCGTCGCCCTCCATACCCTCGCGGATATTCTTGACGGTAGAGCCGAGGGACTTGCCGAGCTTCGGCAGGTTCTTGGGCCCGAAGATAATCAGGACAACGACGAGAATAATGATGAGCTCAGGAGCCCTCAGTCCAAACATGTAGACCTCCACAATACAGCGAGACAAGCTCGAATGAGTATACCGCGGGTATCGCGGTATCACAACAATAGCTAAAAAAAGGGACCGCAAGAAGCGGTCCCTCCTCATGCTCTGGTCGGGTTGACTGGATTTGAACCAGCGACCCCTGCGTCCCGAACGCAGTGCTCTACCAAACTGAGCCACAACCCGTTAGCTCGACTATAGTAACAAAGATTTCCGTCGTGTGCTAGAGAAATTTTTACTTCTTTGGCACTTCGACGTGAACCGTATTGGGAATGAGCTCCGTCGCGCAGGACCACCAGCCGTTTTGCTGGGCAGCGTCGACAAGCCTTTCGGCCGTGGCGGCGGTATCGCAAATGGCAAACGAGCAGGCACCCGATCCGCACACATCTACAGCAACGGTGCCGTCCTGTTTACGCAGCCAGTCGAGGACCGTTTGAATCTGCGGCTCCATCTGTGCGGAAATGACACCCAGGTTGTTATGGATGAGTGCATATGCCGTCTCGGCATCACCAGCACGCAAGGCAGAAGCTATCGCGCCGGGCTTGTCCGCAGGCACCGGGGCCTCGTCAAAACGTCGATAGGCTTCAATTGTCGAAACGCTTGCCTCGCGCGGCTTAACCAGCACGACGGGTGTCGCGGGTAGTGCGGGGTACTCGGTTGCCAGCACGTCTCCCCCACCTACGTAGAACGCAGGGCTCGCGTGCAAAAAGAACGGGACGTCAGCACCAATGCCCCGCGCAATGTCATCGAGCGCGGGGTCGGTGCGATCAATGTCCCAGAGCTCCGCCAAGGCGACAATGGCCGCGGCAGCATCCGTCGAGGGACCGCCCAAGCCGGCGCACAATGGAATGCGCTTCTCAATCGTCACGCAGATGTTTGCCTCGCGACCATAATGCTCGGCCATAGCGACCGCAGCCCGATACGCCGTATTCTTTTGCATGGGAAAATCTGATGCCGGAACCGTCTGGACGGTCAGCGCCTGCGCCGGCGTGACCGTCACGGTATCAGAAAGACCGACGGCTGCCATCAGGGAATCGACCCTGTGGTAGCCGCGGTCATCGCGCTCGGTATGAACCCCCAGGTAGAGGTTAATCTTTGCCGGCGCGGAAAGAGTCAGGGACCGATCGGTCACCGTTAATGCTCCTCAAGCTGATTGCCGAGCGGGGTAAAGATATGCTCGCCGCTCTCGGGGTCGAACAGCTCGACCTGGCCGGTGAGGACATCGATATACTGGTAGGACTGACGCGACTTGCGGCCGCGGCGCTCGTCGACCTCGACAATGAAGACGGCGGGGTGGACGCTCTTGATGGTGCCCATGCGCTCGACAACGCGGGTGCGGCCCATGTTGGCCTTAACCTTGACGCGATCGCCCACCATATCGGTCAGCTTCTCGTGGATGTCGTCGACGTGATTGACTTCCATCTCTTCCATGAACAGGGCCTCCAGAAGGTGCAATTCAAAAAGGGGATAATACCCCTAAGATAGACAAAACTCTAATACTATAGCACCCTGTTGTGGCCATACGCAAGTAGCTAATTAGCTACTTACAGAGTATCGGTGTCCAAGACGATGGTGAATGGGCCGTCGTTGACCAAGTCGACTTTCATATCGGCGCCAAAGATGCCGTGCGCCACGTGTTCGACATCTTGGCGAACGAGCGTCAGGAAGTACTCGTAGAGCTCGTTGGCGACATCGGGGGCGCCGGCATCCGTAAACGACGGACGGCGGCCGTGGCGGCAGTCGGCGAACAGCGTGAACTGCGACACCACGAGTACCTCGCCGTCGACATCGGCAAGTGCCAGGTTGGTCTTGCCGTTCTCGTCCTCGTTAATGCGCAAGCCCCGGAGCTTGCCCCACAGCTTGTCGGCCTCGGCGCGCGTATCGCCATGGCCCACACCCAGCAGCACCAGGTAGCCGCGTCCAATGCGACCCACGCACTCGCCGTCGACCGTCACGCCGGCGTTGAGCACGCGCTGCACCACCGCGCGCACGGTCTACTCCTCGCCCGTCAGTTTGGCGGATAGGTGCTCGAGCGCGTGGAAACGATGGCTGATGGCGTTCTTCTCGTCCGCCGTGAGCTCGGCCATGGTCTTGCCCGGCGTATCGACCGGCAGGAACAGCGGGTCGTAGCCAAAGCCGTGATCGCCGCGGCCCTCGTGCGCGATAACGCCCTCGCAGGCGCCCTCGCCATAGGTAACCAGACCATCCGTGTCGATGAGCGCGACGACGCTCATAAAGCGCGCGGTGCGATCCTCGTCTGCCACACCTTCCAGGTTAACGAGAAGCTTGGCGTTGTTGGCGGCATCGTCGCCGTGCACGCCCGCATAGCGCGCGCTATACACGCCCGGCTCGCCGCCCAGCGCGTCGACGACCAAGCCAGAATCGTCGGCGATGGCCATAAGGCCCGTCTCCTCGACCGCAGCCTGCGCCTTGATGATGGCGTTCTCCAAAAACGTCGTGCCGTTTTCCTCGGGGTCCTCAAAATCGCCCAGCTGGCCGAGCGCCACAAAGCGAACCTCGGGCATGACCTTGCCCAAAATGGCTTCGATCTCGGTGAGCTTATGGGCGTTGCCCGTTGCCACGACGATGGTCGCCGCCGGGTCGAGGGTGTCGATGTCGATCCTCTCAAGTGCCATAACTGGCCTCCTTGTCTCTATAGCAATGCCGCGCCGAGGGCGACGAGGGCCTCTGCCTCTCCCCTCTCAATCAACGGCAGTCTTGTGTCTAGACGTCTCCGCAGATAAAACCTACCAAAATAAACCTGTCCCTTTTTGGCAGGTTAGGCGATGGCTTGGCGCTGAAGCTCGATGAGCTCGACGATACCCTTGTCGCCCAGGTCGAGCAGGGCGTTGAGGCGCTTACGGTCAAAGGGCGCCTGCTCGCCGGTGCCCTGGAGCTCGATCATCTCACCGGTGTCGGTGGCGACGAGGTTCATGTCGACCTCGGCATGGCTGTCCTCGGAATAATCGAGGTCAAGCAGCGTATTGCCGTCGACAACGCCCATGGAGATGGCAGCCACCTGGCCGATAAGCGGGATGCGCTCGATCTTGCCCGCCTCGACCCACATGGCGAGGGCGTCGTGCAGCGCCACCCAGGCGCCGGTGATGCTCGCTGTACGCGTGCCGCCATCGGCCTGAATCACATCGCAGTCGACGGTGACGGTGCACTCGCCGAGCGCCTTCATGTTGACGACGGTACGCAGGCTGCGGCCAATGAGGCGCTCGATCTCCATGGAGCGACCCTTGCGGTTGGCGTGCTCGCGCTTGCAGCGCTTGCCGGTCGACGCCGGCAGCATGGCGTATTCCGCGGTCACCCAGCCGGCCTTAGCTCCTTTTCGCCAGCCCGGCACGCCCTCCTCGATAGTGGCGGCGCACAGCACGCGCGTGTCGCCGAACTCGGCCAAACACGAGCCGTGGGCGTGCTTCATGACGCCACGGGTGAGCTTAACGGGGCGCAACTCGTTGGCGGCGCGGCCGTTGGCGCGGTTGACCTGCATGTACTCCATAGAAATATCCTTTCGGCAAATGATGTGGCGAAGGCTTTGGCGGCTGCCTTACATCTATTTCAGCTCATCGATATCGATATGCTCAATGCTCTTGAGCGGCTGACCAAAGATAAAGCTGCCCGCCACCGCAAACTCGGCAATGTTATCGGCCGTCGTGGCAAAACGATGCTGCGGCTCGGCGGCGTCGCCCGCCAGCTGCTCGCGGCGCGTGAGGATATCGGTCAGCTCGCGCGTGGTCTCCTCGGCGGAACTCACGACGCGCACCCCAGGCCCCAGCGCATGGCGGATAGGTCCCACCAACAGCGGAAAATGCGTACAGCCGAGCACCACGGTATCGATACCGTGGTCGCGCAGCGGCTCAACCGTGGCACCCACCAGCGCACGCACGGCAGGCGTATCGAAGACGTCCTCGTTCTCAAGCCACTGTTCCTGCAGATGTGCACCCGAGGCGAGCTCGTGTTCGACAACCTCGACAAAGCTCGAGGCAGGACAGCCGTATACATCGACGCCGGCATCTAGATCCTGAATGGCGCGCGTGTAGGCGCCCGAGCGAATGGTGAGGTTGGTGGCGAGCACGCCCACGCGACGCGTACGCGTGCTGTTGATTGCCGCACGGGCACCCGGCGCAATCACGCCGATCACGGGAACGTCGAGCACCTGCTGGGCCAGACGCAAGGCCGCAGCGGTCGCCGTATTGCAGGCGATGACCATAATCTTGACGTCGTGCTTCGAAAGCCAACGACCCGCCTGCAACGCAAACGAGCGCACCTCATCCTCGGTGCGCGTGCCGTAGGGGCAGCGTTTGGTGTCGCCGAAGTAGTAGACGGACTCGTGCGGCAGCGCCGTCGCGATGGCGCGCGCAACCGTCAGACCGCCCAAACCAGAATCGAACACGCCAATCGGGCGCGTGTCGCCTGCCGAATTCTCGATATCGGACATTACCTCACCAGTCTCTCTCGAAAAGACATGTCCAAGTGCGGCGACGCCGCGCTACGAACGCGCCGCGACCAGCAGCTCTGCCGTCGCCGCCCAACCGTCGACAATTTTGCCGCGCGTAACGAAAGCGTTCTCGCAAGCAGCCAGGAACTCGGGCGCGCCGGCGCTCGTCAGGCCATTCTCGACCAGGCAGAACGTGCCCACGTGATCGGCCATGTAGAAGTCGGACTCGGAGTCGCCGAGCGCGAGTGTCTCCTCGCGCTCGATCCCCAGGTGCTCGCAGAAGCGCGCAATGGCGACGCCCTTGTTGAGACCCGCCGGATTGATGTTGAATGCGCGACCGTCCTCGACGCGATCGAGCTCGAGCGTCGTCGGCTTGGACAGATGCGTCAGGTGACCGTTGCAGGCCCACACCAGGCCGCAGCCGGCCTCGTCCAGGATGGCCTGGACCTCATCGTCGGGCACATCGCCGCGCATGCCAACGGTGACCTCACGGTATTTGTAGCCGGTCGACATGTCGTTGTGGTACTCGATCTTGTGCGGCCAGCGGGCAAGGATCTTCTCGCACACGCCGGCCTGCTCGATCACCTGATGCGGAGTAAGGCCGCAAGAGGGGTCGTAGGGCATGTCGCCGGTCAGATACTCCCAATCGTTGGCTTTGAGGTCGTACATAACCAGGCCGCCCATCTCACCAATGTAGGAGTTGAGGCCGAGCACGCGCGCGTCCTCGTGGATCATGGTACGGTTGCGGCCCGAGGTGGGAACCACCTGAATACCAGCGCGAGCGAGTGCCACGACGGCCTCGACGAGTTTGGTCGAGGGGTTGCCGTCGTTGTCGCGCAGCACGCACGAGCCGGGTGCGAGCATCGTGGCATCCAGGTCGGTAAAGACGTACTTGACCTTGGCCAAGCGCTCGCGCATCTCGCCCGAAAGCTCGGCAACGGTCGGCAGGGTGTTGTGGGACATGGTTACTCCGTTTACGTAGAAGGGTTTGGACTTGGACGGCATGTTTTGATTAAGGAAACACGCTTATGGCGACAGCACACTCAGGGCGCCGCCGCCATCATGGTTCATTAGTCAAACTGGGTAACATCGATCAGGCGATTGGCCAGCGAAAGGTCGCTCTCGATGGGCACGAACTCGTCGCCCACGTGCATGAGCTCCTCGTCACCCTTTGCCAGCAGCAAGACAATGGTGGGAGCATCGGGGTTAACGTACTCCTCGCGCGCCGCCTTGAACGCTGCATGCACAGCGGCTTCGCGATCGAGGATGATCTTGTTCGGCGTATCGTCGGGAACATGTTCGGCAAGCTCGCGACAGACCTTCATCGGGTCCTCGTGAGCCGGGTCCTCATTGGCAAAGATCATCAGGTCGGAATATGGTGCGGCCTCGCGCGGAAGCTGCTCGCGGCGCTCCTGCGCCTTGCCGCCGGCAGCGCCAAACACTGCGATGACCGGGCTGGCGGGAAACGCGCGCTTGACCGACGAGAAAAGCGAGCGGAACGAAAGCTGGTTGTGCGCGTAGTCGACAACGCAAATCACGCGGCCGTCCTTCGACTCCACGACCTCCATGCGGCCCGGCACACGCAGTTTGGAGAGGCCCTTCTTGATAGCCTCGATACCGATACCGATCTCGCGTGCGGCGGCGATTGCGACCAGTGCGTTTTCCACGTTAAAGTCGCCCGCGATGCCCAGCAGGACCTTCTCCCCCGCCTCGGACTCGTCGGCACACAGGCCATGCAAGTTGAACTCGATGCTAAAGCCGACCATGCGTACGTCGCTCGCCCACAGGCTTGCCTCGGGATGCTCGACGCCAACGGTCACCAAGCGCTCGGCCGTCGACGCTGCCTCCAGCACACGATCGACCTCTTCGGTGCCCAAATTCACCACGGCGGTCTTTGCCTGGTCAAAGATCCTGAGTTTGCTCTCAAAATAATCCTCAAACGTGGGGTGTTCGATCGGCGAGATGTGGTCGCGGCCGATGTTAAGGAAGCACGCCACGTCAAACGGCAGATTCTCGACGCGTTGGTACTTGAGCGCCTGGCTCGAGACCTCCATGACCATGGACTGGCGACCGGACGTGCGGCAGTTGGCGATATGGCGCCAAACCTCGGGGGCCTCGGGCGTGGTGTTGGTGCTCTCGTAGCACTCGATGCCATCGTCGGTACTCACCGAGCCGATCATGCCGCAGGACTCGCCCGCCGCTTTGATAATCGACTGGAGCATAAAAGCGGCCGTGGTCTTTCCCTTGGTGCCGGTGATGCCCACGATCTTGACGTCGTGGTCGGGACGGTCGTAGACCTCCGGCGGCAACAGGGCCATGGCCGTGCGAACGCTATCAACAACCAGCATCGCAGCGCCGCTCTCCTGCGCCAGCGGCTCCAGAGACTCGACCAGCGACTCCTCGCACACAAATGCGACGGCACCCGCATCGAGCGCCATGCTCAAAAACGCGGGCTTAAAGGCAGCACCTTTGCAAAAGAACACGTCACCCGCCAAGACCGCGCGCGAATCAAACGAGCAGCCGGTCACGGCACGCTCGTCAACCTGCTCTGATGCGCGCAGCTCGCCGCACACATCGAGAAGCTTGGCAAGCGTATCGACCGTGGTCACGGTCGCGGAATCCGAATGGTGCATCTTTCACCTTTCTCAGCCATTTGGCAGGGACGGTTTTTATAGTAACTGAAACGCACCCACGCAAAAACGGCTCCCGGAGGAGCCGTTACGCGAAGGCGTTCGTAAGCCGAGGCTAGGCAGCCTGAACAGCGGGCTGGTCCTCGTCGATAAAGAAGCGCTTGTACCACACCAGGAACACGAGCGGCGTATAGATCTTGCGCTGGAAATCGCCCTTGCCCGCAAAGTGCAAATCGAGCAGGTGCATGAGCTCGTCGGTATCGAAGAACTCGCTTGCCCACGGCGCGGTGAAGTACTCCTTGACATAGTCGTACCACTTTTGCTCGCGCAGCCAGTAGACAATCGGCACCGGGAAGCCCACCTTAGGACGGGTGGCCCACTCATCGGGCAGCGACTTGTTGGCAGCGTGGCGGAGTACCTGTTTGTTGCCGTTCTCGTTGATGCGGTAGCGGTCGGGAATGTGCTCGGCGAACTCCATGACTTTGCGGTCCAGGAAGGGCACGCGCAGCTCCAGCGAGTGCGCCATGCACATCTTGTCTGCCTTGAGCAGAATGTCGCCCGGGAGCCACATGTTCATGTCCAGGTACTGCTTCTTGACCAGCTCGGGCTGACCCTTCACGCGCGCATAGATGGGAGCGGCAAGCTCGAAGGCGCCATCGCCGGTGTTGTACTCGGGCTTGAGCACGCCGTCGACCTCACGCTCCGGCCATACCAGAGCCTGTCCCAGGAACGACTTCTCGGGGATCTCGGCACCCTTGACCAGGAAGTTATGTCCCTTGAAGTACGGCATATGCAGCGCCAGGTTACCGAGCGCGCGACGGATGGGCAGCGGCACCATCTTTTTGTACTTGCGCACCGGGACTGTGTCCTCGTAGTAGGCGTAGCCGCCAAAGAGCTCGTCGGCACCTTCGCCCGAAAGCACGACGGTGACGTCCTTGCGGGCCATCTCGGCCAAGAACCACAGCGGCACGGAAGACAGGTTGGACTGCGGCTCGTCCATGTGATACTGGATGTCCTCGAGCGCACCGAAGAACTCGTCGGCGGTAATCATCTTGCGAACGTTCTCGACGCCGAGCTTATCGGAAAGCTCCTTGGCGTAGTTGGTCTCGTTAAAGTTCTTGTAGTCAAAGCCCACCGAGAAGGTCTTGTCGGGCATGAGGCAAGCGGCGATGTAGCTGGAGTCGACGCCACCGGAGAGGAACGACGCGACCTTGACGTCGGCGATGCGATGGGCCTCGACGCTCTCGTGCACGACCTCGTCCAGCTCATCGACATACTCTTCGAACGGCTTCTCGACAGCAGAGTAATCGCAATCCCAGTAGCGCTCGATGTTCATCTTGCCGGTCGGGATATCGACGGTAAAGTAGTGCGCCGGAGGCAGCTTGTAGACACCCTCGAAGAAGGTCTCCTCGGTTGCCGAATACTGCAGCGTCATGTACGGACGCAGGGCCTTTTTGTTGACCGCCTTGTGGAAGTGCGGGTAGTCCAGGAAGCTCTTGATCTCGGAACCAAAGAGCACGCCCGGAGCGCCGTCGCCCGCATCGGCCATGGGATAGTAGTAAAGCGGCTTGATGCCAAAGATGTCGCGGGCGCCAAAAAGCTTGTTCTTCTTTTTGTCCCAGATGACGAAGGCGTACATACCGCGCAGGCGATCGAGGACGGCCTCGCCCCACTCCTCGTAGCCGTGTAGGAGGCTCTCGGTGTCGGCGCCGCAGTGGAACTTGTAGCCCTTGGCCTCAAGCTCGGAACGGAGTTCTTGGAAGTTGTAGATCTCGCCGTTAAAGACAATGACGACGCTACCGTCCTCGTTGGCCATGGGTTGGGCGCCAGCCTCGGTCAGGTCGAGGATCGACAGGCGGCGGAAGCCGAGGGCAACGCGGCCGTCGATAAACTGACCGCCCATGTCGGGACCGCGATGGACGATGCGGTCCATCATCTTGGTGAGCACCTCGGATTGGTTATCCGTCCCACCGACAAAACCGACAAAACCGCACATATACTATCCCCTCTGCTGTTGCTGGGCGTCAAATCGAATCAGTAGCTTTTGAGTATACCCGAGGGCGTAAAGAGGGGCGAAATGTTCAGGCAATCTCAACTGAATCAGCTCCGCTGTGACACGCGCGAGTTACCTTTAATGGATATGAGGTGAATGAGGCGATTGTTTTGCTATACTCTCTCCGCACGGGCGATTGGCGCAACGGTTAGCGCAGGTGCTTTACACGCACAAGGCTGGGGGTTCGAATCCCTCATCGCCCACCACTGAATTGTTAGGCCTCCAGCGATGGAGGCCTTTCTTTTTTTCAGGCCCATCGCAGAGGGATTCGAACCCGACAGGGTGCGGAGCTGAGGAAACGCGAAGCGTTTTCCAGCGCAGCACGCGAGGGCCGCAGGCCCGAAGCGAAAGCGGGCGGCGTCAGCCGCACGCGGACATCCCTCATCGCCCACCACTGATATTGGAAACGGTCCTCGCAAGGGGACCGTTTTTGTTTGTGCCCATCGCAGAGGGATTCGAACCCGCCAGCACGTCTGTCACAAAGGCCGTGGCCAAATAATGGCAAAAATGAGTACTGCTGCTTTGTTTGCAACATATAAAAAGATAGTATTTGCTTAAGTTACGCAACATATGTCCATTATAAGGACTAACAGTTAGATCAAAATCGTGCATTCATCGCCATTTCGACTTGCCATCTGGCCTTATTAGTCCAAAATTGCTGCTACAAAATCGGTAACAGTACTCATATTTGATGTTTTTTGACCAGCAGGTCTCCCTGCCTTAGCAAATCTAAGGCAAAACGGGCTCCAGACCGCTGAATCATGCCGCATAGGGCACGCCCGCAGTCCGGAACCCGGTCCAAATTGAGTTATTGCGCCGCGTTAGACCAAGACACCCGACAGGATCTCGATCAGACTGTCCACGTCAGCTTCCTCGCAGACGAGTGGCGGCAGGAAACGCAGCGTATGGGCACCCGTAGCGTTAATCACGACACCGGCGGCCAGCGCGCGGGCAACAATATCATGCGCATCGCCCGCAGCGTCATCCAAGTCGCATCCGAGCATCAGGCCGCGGCCACGAACCTCAACCACGTGCGGGAGCTTGGCCAGCGCCTGCTCCATATAGGCGCCCACCTTGGCGGCATGCTCAGCGTAGTCGCCGCGCACAAGCGCGGAGAGCGTCGCGGCACACGCCGCGATGGCCAAGCAGCTACCGCCAAAGGTCGAGCCGTGGTCGCCCGGCTTAAACACGTCGGCAACCTCCTTCTTTGCCACGACGGCACCCATGGGCACGCCATCAGCAATGCCCTTGGCAAGGCTCATGATGTCGGGCTCCACGCCATAGGTTTGGAATGCAAACGGCTTGCCGGAACGGAAGATGCCGCACTGGACCTCGTCGGCGATAAGCACGGCGCCCACTTCGTGTGCCAGGTCGCGCGCTGCCGCCATAAACTCCTCGGTCATGGGGTGCACGCCACTCTCACCCTGGATCGGCTCGAGCATCACGGCACAAATCTCGCTCCCCAGCTGCTTAAAGATCGCACGCAGCTCGTCCACATCGTTGGGCGTGCAGGCCACAAAGCCACCCGGCAGCGGACGGAAGCTGTCCTGCAGCCAATCCTGCATGGTGGCGGCAATGGTCTCGAGCGTACGGCCGTGGAAGCCGCCGCGCATGCACACGATGGTGTTGCCGCCATTACCGGCACGCTTGGCGTACAGGCGCGCGAGCTTCATCGAGCCCTCGTTGGCCTCGGCACCAGAGTTGGCAAAGAAGGTCTCCCAAACCTGCTCATCCGCAGCCGGGGCACCAAGAGCAGCTGCCGTGGTCTCATCGCCGGCGGCAATGGCATCGGCAAGCACGCGCGCACCATCTACGTCGTCGTTAGCAAGCTTGGACAGCAGCGCCGCGACCTGTCCGCGCTGCTCAATGTAGAAGTAATTGGAGACATGCATGAGCTTTTTGGTCTGTGCCTCAAGCGCCGAGAGCACAGCCAGGTTGCCATGACCTAGGCTGCACACGCCGATGCCGGCAAGAAAGTCGAGGTACTCACGGCCATCGTCGCCGGTGAGCTTCATGCCGTGACCCTCGACAAACTCGACCGGAGAGCGGCCAAAGGTATGCATAACGTAATGGGATTCAAGCGATTGCTGAGCTGCAAGTGACATGGGATGCCTTTCGTTGAGCGCCGGACGGCGCAGACCTATGGGTGCAGGAATGGGGCGGCTACGGGTCAGCTAGACTGTCTGAAGCTTCTCGACCTCGTCAAGGTTCTCGGTCAGACGCGCAGCAAACGTCGAAAGCGGATGCGGATGCGTATCGAACTCGTAAGCCGTCTCGGTGGAATGGATCACGGTGCCGACGCCGGCATCGGTCAGCAGCTCCAGGAGCAGCGAATGCGGCGTAGTACCGTTAATGATGTGGGCACGAAATACGCCGCCGGTAAGCGCATCGACGGCCGCACGCAGCTTGGGAATCATGCCCTTATCGACCTCGCCGCCGTAGAGCATCTCGTTAACCTCGTCGAGCGTTAGGTTGGAGATAAGCGAGTCCTTGTCGCTAAAGTCCTTGTACAGGCCATCGACATCGGTCAAAAAGATCGCCTTATGCGCGTGGAGCGCCGCGGCAACGGCACCGGCGGCGGTGTCGGCGTTGATGTTGAAGAAACCGCCGTCCTCCCCCGCCGCGACGGTAGCGATGACGGGGATGTACTCGCTATCGAGTAAGCGCTCGATATAGTCGGTGTTGACGTGCGTCACTTTGCCCACGCGACCGAGCTCGGGGTCGAGCGGCTCGGCGATGAGCGTGCCGGCATCGCTGCCCGACACGCCCACGGCCAGGTTGCCGTGGTGGTTGATGGCAGCAACCAGCTCCTGGTTAACCTTGCCGCCCAGCACCTCGCGCACGATATCCATGGTCGCCGGCGTGGTCACACGCTGGCCGTTCTTAAACTCGACGGGAATATCGTAATGGCTCAGCGCCTCGTTGATAGCCTTGCCGCCGCCATGCACGATGACGGGGCGCATACCGATGATCTTGAGCAAAACGATGTCGCTCATCACGTCGCGGCGCAGCTGCTCATCAACCATGGCGGCTCCGCCATATTTGATAACAACCGTCTTGCCGGTCAGGTTCTTAATCCACGGCAGCGCTTCGAACAGCAGCTGCGCGGTTGCTTCGTTGGATTCGCTCGAACGACAATCGCGTGCGAATTTCATAATCTGCCTCGTCTTTCGTATCGTTATCGCGCCGTGCCCCGCTGTCCGCAATCGCGGCAAGATGCGCAGCGTGCCTGGAATCTAGGAACGGTAGTCGCCGTTGATGGAGATGTACTCATGCGTGAGGTCGCAGGTCCACACGGTCGTTGCCGCGTCGCCTGCGCCCAGGTCGGCCGAGATCACGATCTCGGGCGCCTCGAAACGCCGTAGAGCCTCGTCCTCGTCAAAGGGAACAGTCAGACCGTCGCGACAGACAGGCATGCCCATCATGTCGATGGAAACGTCTTCCTGATTAAACTTCACGCCGCACTTGCCAAGCGCCATAGCAACGCGGCCCCAGTTGCAGTCGTGGCCGGCGATGCAAGTCTTAACGAGCGGCGAGTTGGCAACGGCGCGGGCGGCGATATCAGCTTCCTCGTCGTTCACGGCGCCGGTAACGTTGACCGTAACAAGCTTGGATGCGCCCTCGCCATCGGCGGCGATATTGCGCGCCAGGCTCTCGCACACCTCGTGCACGGCAAATGCCAACTCGTCAAAGGCGTCGGAGCCCTCGACGATGGCCTCGGCATCTGCGGCAGCAGCGCCGGAGGCAAGCATGATGCAGGTGTCGTTAGTCGAGGTGTCGGAATCGACCGTTACCTTGTTAAAGGTCTGCTTAACGGTCGAGAGCAGCAGGGCATGAAGTGCCGCAGGCTCGACGGGGGCATCGGTGGTGATAACTGCGATCATGGTGGCCATGTTGGGCATGATCATGCCCGAGCCCTTGCACATGCCGCCTACCGTATAGACATTGCCCGCATGACCCGCCGCCTCGCTGACGTAGGACACGGCGTACTCCTTGGAGTGCGTGTCGGTCGTCATGATGGCGCGAGCGGCATCGGCGCCACCGTGAGCGGAGAGCGCCTTGTAGGCAGCCGGAATGGCGGTCTCAAACGTGTCGATCGGCAGAATCTGGCCAATCACACCCGTGGAGGCAACCAGAATCTGCTGGGGCTCGCAGCCGATGACCTGCGATGCGATGCTGCACGTCTCGTGCGCGCATGCAAGGCCGGTCTCACCCGTGGCGGCGTTGGCATTGCCAGAGTTGACCGAAACGCCGGCGATGATACCGTAGCCCTTGTCGGCACCGCCCAGGTTGGCACGGCTCACCTGCACGGGCGCCGCGCAAAAGCGATTGGTGGTAAACACGCCGGCACCGGGACAGGGTTTATCAGGCACGACGAGCGCGTAATCCAGACGCTCGGGGTTCTTGCGGAACCCAGCGTGGATGCCTGCAGCCTTAAAACCAGCCGCAGCCGTGACGCCACCCTCGACGGCGCGAATCTTGATATCAAACAGCTCGGTATTCATCGTCTTTATGACTCCTTATGTCAAACAAAAAACGGACATCGGTTGGTGCGCCATGCCAGTCGTGATCATGAGACCAGCTTAAGAGTGGCGCCCCACTCGATGCCCGACTACCAAATCGTTAACAATCGAATGTGCTACACCGGGCACGCCACTGTGGGCAAGCCTCGTCGCTCGTCAAAGCCAAAGACGATATTGGCGCACTGGACTGCTTGGCCCGCAGCGCCCTTGCACAGATTGTCGATGGCGCCCGTCGCCACCAGCACGCCCGCGCGCTTGTTGAGCGCGAGGCCAATCTGGGCGGCGTTGGTGCCGACGACCGAAGCCGTCTTGGGCTGCTGGCCGGCGTCGAGCACACGCACAAAGGTGCGCCCAGCGTAGAACTGCTTGTAATAGTCGACAACGTCCTCAAGAGCCAAGGAGTCGATGGCCTGCGGCGTGAGCGGCATCGTCACCGTGGAGAGCAGACCACGCTTGAGCGGTGCCAGGTGCGGGGTAAAGACGACGCGATCGGTCAGGCCAAGGATTTGCTCAATCTCGGGCGTGTGACGATGCTTGCCCACGCCGTAGGCCTCCAAATTCTCGTCGGCGCTGCAAAAATGCGTACGAGCGTTGCAGGACTTGCCGGCACCCGTCACACCGCTGATGGCATCGACAATCACGGGACCGTTCTCGGCCACCCAGCCCGCACGCACGGCAGGAGCGGCAGCAAGGCTCGTTGCGGTGGGATAGCAACCGGCGCAGGCGACCAGCACGGGTTTGCCGTCGGCGTGGTCGGATGCAGCGGTCTCCAAATCCTGGGAGAACAGCTCGGGCAGACCGAAGGCGCGGGTCTTGAGCAACTCGGGGCTCGTGTGCTCGGCGGCATACCAGGCCTCAAAGGTGGCCGGATCGCTCAGGCGATAGTCGGCCGAGAGGTCAATGCAGGAGACTCCCGCGGCAAGCAGGGTGGGCACCTGAGCCATGGCAGCCGTGTGCGGCACGGCCAAAAATACCGCGTCGCAGTTCTTGAGCTCGGGGGCATCATGCATCGTGAAGACAAGATCGCTTACGCCAGCAAAGCTCGGATACACCGCGGACAGCGGCTGGCCGGCATCGGCGTTGGACGTAATGGCGAGAAGTTCAAACTCGGGATGACCGAGCACGAGGCGAATGAGCTCGACTCCGGCATATCCAGCCGCGCCGACGATTCCAACCTTCAAAGACATATCAGACTCCTTGTCTGCGATTTATGCACCGATGCGCATTTCGCAGCGGTCGTTATGAAGTGGGTTGAAACTTTAGCACCAAAAGATGCATTAACACGTAAATGGCTTGCATATTCATGCATTGAAACATTCCCGACACATTCGCTTGAAGGAATTGACAAATAGAGCGGGCCCCGTATTGACCGGCACTCCTTACGGTGCCGGGCAATACGGGGTCCGCCCATGCGAAAACTAAATTGTTAGGATGAGCCAGCTGGCTAGAGCTCGACCGGCACCCATTCGTCGTGATTGCAGATAAATGCCTCGGGATCCTCGACGCTAAAGAAGACGAGCGTGGGGTCGTTAGGCCCCTCATAGTGCTCGCCCAGGCGCTCTAGATGCTTCCACCCGGCTTCGCGCATTTCGTCTAAAGCCCGGTCATCCAAGCCGGCATGCCCGCGCAAGATGAGCCAGCCATGGCCCGGCCACCAACTCGTGGCCTCAAAGCGCTGATTTTGCAGCAGCTCTTGCCAGACGTCTTTGGTGCGCGCCGTCACAAACCACAGCTTGCCGTCCTGAATCTGTGCAAACGAGAACGGACGCACATGTGGCTGCCCGTCCACGCTCGTCGCCAAGTACCACGCCGGCACCGACGTCAGATACTCCAAAACCGTATTCAATCCGTCCACGTTTCCTCCTGTACTAGCCAGTTTGAGAGCCTGGTTTGTGTGAGCTAGAGCTCCAGGCGCTCCTCGCTGCCGTCGATATCACAAAAGCGCGCGGCAATGTTGCGGACCGAAAAGAAAGCAAGGCGGCCGTCGTTGACGCTCTCGTGCTCCTCACCGATGCCCACCATGTGCTTAAAACCCGCTTGACGCACCTTGTCGCTCGCAACTGCGTCGTCCTCAAGTGCGGCCTCGCCGGTCAACACGATCCAGCACTCCCCCGGCTTCCAGCCCGATACCTCAAACTTGGGATTCGCACTCAGCTCCGCCCACACATCCTTGTCGCGCGACGTGCAAAACCACAACTTACCGTCATCGACCATGGCAAACGAAAACGGCCTCACGCGAGGCTGATGCCCGTCGCTTGCATCGGTCGTGGCCAGATACCACGCCGGAATGCGCCTGAGATACGAACAGGCGCGCTCAAGCTGAGCCGTGCGGTCGTTGTCGGTCATAGGGACCCCTTTCTTGCGCTCGAATCGCGCCTAAACAAGTTGAAGGTTGATGACGATGACACACACGAGCAGCAGCACCGTCACCACCGCGGCCAGTGCATCCCCGCGGCCAGACGTAAGTGCATGCAGACGCGTGCGTCCCTGTTCGCCGTGATAGCAGCGCGCATCCATGGCGGCCGAAAGCGTCTCGGCATGACGGAACACGCCGGTGAACAGCGGAATCGCCACACTGCCGAGCATGCGCACACCGCCGAGCGGACCGCACGTCACGCGCGCGCCGCGGCTTGCCTGCGCGTCCGCCGTCTGCTTCATCTCGGTGGCGAACTGCGGCATAAAGCGCAACGCGATACCCATGATCATGCCGAGCTCATGCGCAGGGAGCCCCACGCGCGCAAACGGTGCGAGCAGACGCTCAAAGCCCGCGGTGAGGTCGAGCGTGGGCGTGGTGAGCGTAATGGCGCTCATGCCGGCCATCATCAGAGTCAGGCGGCACGCCATAAAGGCGGCAGAACGCAGCGAGCCCTCGCTTATCTGCAAAAAGCCAAGCTGCCACAGAATGCGCCCGCTCTGGTCGGAAAACAGGTTGAGCACTGCGACCACCACGACAATCGCCAGCAATGGTGCCATCGATGATAGGACCCGGCGCAACGGCACCCGGGACACGGCATAGATCAGGACAACGAAGATTGCGACCGGGGCCAGTCCGCGGAAGCTGCTGACTGTGAGCGTCGTGATCAGAAACACAAAGCCCAAGAGCAACTTGGTTCGCGGGTCCAGACGGTGGATTGCACTATCGCCGGGATAGTAACTGCCAAACGAAAACGCCTCCATCAGCAGCCCTCCTCTCGCGCGACCGTCTTGAATTTAGCAACGTCCACGACGCTAAAAGGACCGTCCGAGCGACCGATTAGCAGGTCCACCAACTCGTCTGCCAGCGACTCAACCGTATAGAGGCCATCAAAGCGCAGCGGCACGCCTGCCTTCGCAAGCGCCAGCGCCATACGCTGGGCAGCGGGAACGCCCAAGCCGATTGATTTAAGCTCATCCGCATGCGCAAAAACCTGAGCGGGCGTGCCCTCGGCAAACACCGCGCCCTCGTTCATCACGACAATACGGTCGCAGCAATTGGCCAGGTCATCCATGCTGTGCGAAACCATGACAACGGTCAGGCCATCGCGGTGAAGTCGGTCGATGAGCCCTAGGAAATCCCTGCGCGCAGCCGGATCGAGCCCCGCCATGGGTTCATCGAGCACCAGGACTTCGGGCTCCATGGCGAGCACGCCGGCGAATGCCACACGCCGTTGCTGACCGCCCGAAAGCTCAAAGGGACTCTTGTCGCCGACCGTGGAAAGATCGAGGCCCACGCGCGAGAGCGATGACTCGACACGACGGTCGACTTCATTTTGCGGCAAGCCAAGATTGTGCGGACCAAACGCCACGTCCTGCGCCACGGTTTCGGCAAACAGCTGACGCTCAGGATACTGAAACACCACGCCGACCTTGGCCTTAACCGCAGAGGCGTCTTTCTTGTTTGACAGGTCGAGCCCCAGCGCGCAAATGCTTCCCTCCTGCGGACGGATCAGCCCGTTGAGATGCTGGACCAGCGTCGATTTACCCGAGCCGGTATGGCCTGCTAGCCCCAGGAACTCGCCGCGACGCACCGTCAGCGATACATCGCGCAGCGCCCACGGGCTGCTTGGGTCGTTTCCCCAGAGAGCCTGTTTGCTCGATTTGCCCGTAGTGGCCGAGCGCTTATGCCAGCGGCGGCGCTCGCGCGGACTGAGCGAATAACTGTACGAAACATGGGATAGCTCGATGACGGGCTCCGACGCGTTGCCCTCGTTGTCTACCGGAACAGTGCCGTCAGCGATTTCCAACTGGGATGCGGAAGACTGCCCCGCGGTGCCTGCCCCACTTCGCTCGGCATAAGCCTGCGCAATCTCGGCGACCATATCCGCCTCGCGCACCTGCGCGTGAACGGGCACGTCCTTCGCACGAAGTGCCATGCCCAGACAGCACGACGCCGGCATATCCAAGTTGAGCTGCGCAAGTTCGTCCGCCCGCGTCAAGATTTCCTCGGGCGTACCGAGCATGGCAACTCGTCCCGCCCGAAACACCGCGACACGATCGGCCTCGGCGGCCTCCTCCATAAAGTGCGTAATCATCACGATGGTCATGCCGCGATCGTGGAGTGCGCGGCACGCTTTCATAAGGCCCTTGCGTCCGCGCGGATCGAGCATCGAGGAAGCCTCGTCCAATATGAGCACGCGCGGTTCCATGGCGAGCACGCCGGCAAGCGCCACGCGCTGCTTTTGGCCGCCCGAAAGCGCGTGGGTCTCATGGCGCTCAAAGCCCACCAGGCCCACGCCCTTCAGCGCCTCGCGCACGCGCTGCGCAATTTGCGCCGATGGCACGCCAAGGTTTTCGGGACCGAACGCAACGTCATCTTCGACAAGCGTTGCCACCAGCTGGTCGTCGGGATTCTGGAATACCATGCCCGCGGTCGAACGAATGTCGTAGACCAACTCGGGGTCGGACGCATCCATGCCGTTGATGCGTACCGTGCCCGCATCGGGTTGCAACAACGCATTCAGATGCTTGGCAAACGTCGACTTACCCGACCCATTGCCACCGAGGATGCAGAAAAACTCGCCGTCCTTAATGCTCAGATCGATGCCGTCAAGCGTCTGGACGGCACCGTCATAGCTAAAGGAAACGCCCCGACACTCAATCATGCGCGGCCTTTGACCTGGTCCTTTTTAGGCGTGATGAGGTTGGAGACTGCTTTATACACCGCCAGCGTCAACACCGAGTTAAGCACGGTCTTGATAAGGTTGAACGGCAGTACGGCAGGAATCATGAGCGGGGCGATCACATCGACCGAGCCATACCAGAACCAAACGCCAATAGTAAGGTTTGCGACCATAGACAGCGCCGTAGCGGCAATGACGCCGAGCACCAGGCCAATCACGGCACCCTTATAGGTATGCATCTTCTGGTAGACGATAGCCGCGGGCAGAATGTAGCCCAGCGTGGCAACCAGGTTCATAAGCGCGCCGACCCAGTCACCCGTGGTGAGCGCATGGATAACGATCGCCATGGCGGCAACAGCAGTGCCGGCACCAGGACCATACGCAAAACCGCACACCATCGCCGGCACCAGCGACGGGTCATACGTCAAAAACGGCGCCGAAGGAAGGATAGGCAGCTGCACGTACATAAACAGGGCGCCCAAGGCGCACATCAACGCCATGGTAACGAGCTGTTTGGTGCTCCACCTATTCGTGTTCTCAAAATGGATATGCTGCGACTGTTCAGACATTAAGATCACCTGCCTCTTTCATCCGGACTCTAACCGTTGGTACTGGGGTCTCACCAGTTCAGCCGGCATGCGAACCAACACACGCACGGGTCGCGGACTCATCGGCTCGGTCGCAGACACCTCGTCTGCGCCACGGCGTCCCTTTGACACCGCCCGATTTACCGCCAGTGGGGAATTTCACCCCGCCCTGAAACAGCAATTGCAAGTGTAGCACGAGCAATCGTTCACGCAAGTATGCCAAGGGTAATTTATGGCGGGGGAAACGCTCTAGAAATGCGGCCGGGACAAGTTAACGCGACAACCACGTTCTCCGCCCGCCGACCTCAAGGCCGTAAACGCAGGGAATCCGGGGGCGTGACGGGGGTTTCTCTCCGGAACATTCCGCACTGATATCTTCTGTATTGAAGACGTCGATGGTGCACCCGTATACCATTGACGTCGACACCATCAGATGCGGACCGCGCGGTGACCCCACATT
>CABUUB010000002.1 GCA_902494625.1 uncultured Collinsella sp. | reverse complement strand
GGGGGTGAGGGTGGATCCGCGGGCTCCGTCGCGCTCGATGAGCTTGCAGCCCAGCTGTCCTTCAGCCTCATTCACAATGCGCCAGGCCTTGGAATACGCCATGCCCATGCTCTTGGCGGCGCGGTTCAGCGAGTGCTCGCGGGCAATACCCTGCAGCAGCAAGACGCAGCCGTGACCAAACACGCCCGGCAGATCCTTGTCGCACGCTTGAATGACCAGCTTTGCCGTCGTCTTGTACTTCATACGCTCCACGTCTCCCCGCTAAAGTGTTTGCTGGGCAAACGCAAAGCCTGCGTCAAGCCCTCGTGTGCTCTTCTTAAATCATGCATTGTAGCAGTCAAAGTGCGTTAAGATACTTCCCCAGTATTGGGCGCCCAAGGTTGGGCTGGGTCCTACGAGGCCTGCAGCCGACCGGTCGCATGGAAAAAGGAGAAACATGGCTACGTTCTTTCCCGGTGAGTCCCACACGTTTTCGGAGTATCTGCTGGTTCCTGGTTACTCGTCCTCGCAGTGCATCCCCAACAACGTCTCTCTCAAGACGCCGCTAACCCGCTTCAAGCGCGGTGAGAAGCCGGCAATCACCCTGAACATCCCCATGGTTTCCGCCATCATGCAGTCCGTCTCGGGCGTCGACATGGGTGTCGCGCTCGCTACCGAGGGCGGCCTGTCCTTCATCTACGGTTCCCAGAGCGCCGAGTCCGAGGCCGCCATGGTCAAGGCCGTCAAGGATCACAAGGCCGGCTTCGTTCAGTCCGATTCCACGCTCACCCCCGACATGACCATGGAGCAGGTCATCGAGCTCAAGGATAAGACCGGTCACTCCACCATGCCGGTCACCGACGACGGCACCCCCAAGGGCAAGCTCCTGGGCATCGTCACCAGCCGTGACTATCGCCCCAGCCGCGATGACCACCAGACGAAGGTCTCCGAGTTCATGACCCCGCGTGAGCAGCTCATCGTGGGCGACAAGAACATCAGCCTCAAGGTTGCCAATGACGTCATCTGGGACAATAAGCTCAACGCCCTGCCCATCGTCGACGACAACGATCACCTTATGGGCATCGTCTTCCGCAAGGACTACGACAGCCACAAGACCAACCCCAACGAGCTGCTCGACGGCGATAAGCGCTACATGGTCGGCGCCGGCATCAACACCCGCGACTATGCCGAGCGCGTGCCGCTGCTCATCGAGGCCGGTGCCGATGTCCTGTGCATCGACTCTTCCGAGGGCTTCAGCGAGTGGCAGAAGCGCACCATTGAGTGGATCCGCGCCAACTACGGCGAGGACGTCAAGGTCGGTGCCGGTAACGTCGTCGATGCCGAGGGCTTCCGCTTCCTAGCCGACTGCGGTGCCGACTTCATCAAGGTCGGTATCGGCGGCGGTTCTATCTGCATTACCCGCGAGACCAAGGGCATCGGCCGCGGTCAGGCCACCGCGCTGATCGACGTCTGCCGCGCTCGCGACGAGTACTACGAGGAGACCGGCGTCTACGTGCCCGTGTGCTCCGATGGCGGTATCGTCTACGACTACCACATGACGCTCGCCCTTGCCATGGGTGCCGACTTTATGATGCTGGGCCGCTACTTCGCCCGCTTTGACGAGAGCCCGACCGAGCGCGTCAACGTCAACGGCCAGTACATGAAGGAGTACTGGGGCGAGGGTTCCGCGCGTGCCCGCAACTGGCAGCGCTACGACCTGGGCGGCGCCGCGAAGCTCAGCTTCGTCGAGGGCGTCGACTCCTACGTCCCGTACGCCGGCTCCCTCAAGGACGGCGTGGGCGGCACGCTCTACAAGGTCAAGTCCACGATGTGCAACTGCGGTGCCCTCTCGATCCCCGAGCTCCAGGAAAAGGCACGCCTGACCCTGGTCAGCTCGACCTCCATCGTCGAAGGCGGCGCCCACGATGTAGTCGTCAAGGACTCCCAGCAAAGCGTCAGCTACCGCTAGGCGGCTTTTCCAAGCACCGCACCTTGCCGTTCAAACCGTCGCTCGCGTACCAAAGTACGCGTCGCTCCTCTTTCACGGCAATCTGCGGCACTTGGAAAACCCGGCCATGCTTGGACGGGTAACAAATAGCGGTTGATTCACAACCACGTTATTTAGATAAAGCGAGATGCCTGCAAGTCGCAGGCATCTCGCTTGTCGTATTTGTTATCATCAGTCAAGTTAACCTTAGGGTCGGTCGGCTTGGCTTTGTTCGCTACAAGTTCCGCACGCAAAGAAGAGCACTTAATGTGCTCTTCGTCTTGCGCAGGACTGTCCGCAGTAGCGAATAAAGCCAAGCCGACCGACCCCAGCTAAGATTAAAGGAGCTGATATGTGCGATTGCACAGATCATAAGGACGAGATCCCTGTCTACGACGCGCAGGCCATTGAGTCCAAGTGGATGAAGGCCTGGGAGGACTCTAACCTCTTTGCCGTCGACACCGACGACAGTAAGCCCAAGAAGTACGTGCTCGAGATGTTCCCGTATCCGTCGGGCGACCTGCACATGGGCCACGCGCGCAACTACACCATCGGCGATGCCATGGCCCGTCAGGCCCGCATGCGCGGCTTTGACGTGCTGCACCCCATCGGCTTCGATGCCTTTGGCCTGCCCGCCGAGAACGCCGCCATCAAGCACAACACGCAGGCTGCCGCCTGGACGTATAAGAACATGGATCAGGCGCTTTCCACGATGAAGCGCATGGGCTTCTCCTACGATCTGGATCGCATGGTTAAGACCTGCAGCCCCGACTATTACCGCTGGGGCCAGTGGATTTTTGAGAAGATGTGGGAAAAGGGCCTGGTCTACCGCAAGAAGAACCCGGTCAACTGGTGCCCCACCTGCAAGACCGTTCTGGCCAACGAGCAGGTCACCGAGGGTAAGTGCTGGCGTTGCGGCACCGAGCCCGAGAAGCGCGACCTTGAGCAGTGGTACTTCAAGATCACCGAGTACTCCCAGGAGCTGCTCGACGACCTGGAGAAGCTCCCCGGCTGGCCCGAGCGCGTCAAGCAGATGCAGGCCAACTGGATCGGCCGCTCCGAGGGCGCCGAGGTCGACTTTACTCTGTGCGACAAGGATGGCGAGCCTATCGAGGGCGACGAGGGTAAGATCACCGTCTTCACCACGCGTGCCGACACGCTCTTTGGTGTCTCCTTCTTTGTCCTGGCTCCCGAGTACGCGCGCCTGCACGAGCTCGTCGAGGGCACGGAGTACGAGGAGGCCGTCACCAAGATCGTCGAGGACTCCAAACACATCTCTGCCGTCGAGCGTGCCCAGGGCACCCTCGAGAAGCACGGCGCCTTTACCGGCCGCTATGTGGTGAACCCCGTCAACGGCGAGAAGGTCCCCGTGTGGGTTGCCGATTATGTCGTGGCCGACTACGGCACCGGCGCCGTCATGGCCGTTCCCTGCGGCGACCAGCGCGACTTTGAGTTCGCTCGCAAGTATGACCTGCCTATTGTGCCAATCATCCTGGACGATGACGACCGTGCTGCCGTCGAGGCCAGCGGCGAGACCATCGATACCTTCCATGCCGAGACCGTCGACTGGGATTGCGCCCACGCTGCCGAGGGCACGCTCGTCCAGTCCGGCAAGTACACCGGCATGCGCGGCGGCAAGCACTCCGAGGGCGAGGCTGCCATCGTGGCCGACCTCGAGGCTATGGGCTGCGGTCGCCGTAAGGTCGAGTTCCGTCTGCGCGACTGGCTCATCAGCCGTCAGCGTTATTGGGGCAACCCCATCCCGGCCATCCACTGCGAGCACTGCGGCATCGTGCCCGTGCCCGAGGACCAGCTGCCGGTGACGCTGCCCGAGAACCTGGACCTGGGTGCCGGCGAGACCCTCGCCGAGTGCAAGGAGTTCTACGAGACCACCTGCCCGGTTTGCGGTCGCCCGGCCAAGCGTGAGACCGATACCATGGACACCTTCACCTGCTCCAGCTGGTATTACCTGCGCTATACCGACCCGCACAACACCGAGCTGCCCTTCTCCCGCGAGGCTGCCGACCGTTGGATGCCCGTCGATAACTACATCGGCGGCATCGAGCACGCCATTTTGCACCTGCTTTACAGCCGCTTCTTTACCAAGGCGCTGCGCGACCTGGGCCTGCTGAGCGTTGACGAGCCCTTCACCAACCTGCTGTGCCAGGGCATGGTCAAGGACGAGAACGGCGACACCATGTCCAAGTCCAAGGGCAACGTCGTGCCCCCGAGCTCGGTCATCGAGCCCTACGGCGCCGACACCATGCGTCTGGCGATCCTGTTTATCGCCCCGCCCGAGAAGGACTTCGACTGGGATCCCAAGGCCGTCGAGGGCGCTAACCGCTTCATTAAGCGCGCCTGGCGTATCGTGTGGCAGCTCGTCCAGTCGGGTGACGCCAACGTGGCCTTTGACAAGTCCGCGCTCGACGAGGTCGCGATGAAGCTCTATCGCGAGCGTCACCGCACCATCGCCAAGTGCACCGAGGACTTTGACCGCGGTCAGTTCAACACCGCGATCTCGGCCGTCATGGAGCTCGTCAACGCGGCGAGCGCCTACCTCAACGCCACCGAGGGCGCTTCCCGTGACAAGGCTCTGTGCTACGGCGTGGCCAAGGACATCGTGAGCGTCCTTGCCCCCATCTGCCCGTTCTGGGCCGACGAGTTGTGGCACGAGGCGCTCGGCTGCGAGGGCAACGCCTACACCGCCGCCTGGCCCGAGTTCGACCTGGCCGAGTCCATCGAGGACACGGTGCAGATCGTCGTGCAGGTGCTCGGCAAGGTCCGCGGCCGCGTCGACGTTGCCCGCGATGCCTCCAATGAGGATATGCAGGCTGCCGCCGAGGCCGCCGTCGCCAAGTGGCTTGAGGGCAAGACGGTCGTCAAGGCCATCTGTGTGCCCGGCAAGCTGGTTAACCTGGTGGTCAAGTAAGCGCTGCGCGCATAGTTGACATAAAAAGCGAGGGACGATTCCACAGGGAGTCGCCCCTCTTTTTGGTTATGGATACTTGCGACAACACCCAATTATCCATTTCTTGTGGAGAACCTGTGCTCACGCTGACCTGCGGGTTTGTGTTGTGGTTGCACGTTTGCGCAGGTATTGGTATAGTTTGCTTGCAAATGAAGTTGTAATTGAAAGAAGTGGGGTTTCGGCCCCGCTTCTTTTTTGTATGGACGGAGGTGCCGCAATGGTCAAGACCAAGACCGAGCAGGCGATCATCGACGCGCTCGAGGCCGTTGCTCCCCAGCACGATGTCGACATCGTCGATGTTGAGCTCGTGGGTGCCACCAAGGCCCCCTGCGTGCGTGTGCGTATCGAGGGTGCCGAGGGTCAGAGCCTGTCGCTCAATGACGTCACGGCCAATACCAAATGGGTCGGCGATGTGATTGAGGAGCTCGACCCCATTTCTTCGAGCTATACGCTCGAGGTGTCGAGCCCGGGTATGGCGCGCCCGCTGCGCCGCCCGCGTGACTTTGCCCGCTTTGTGGGCGAGAACTGCGAGCTCACCTCCACAGCCACCGAGGGCCGTCGCAAGTACGCCGGCAAGATTGCCGCCGCCACCGAGACGAACGTGACCCTCGAGCTCGAGGACGGCGAGTCCGTTACCCTCGATTTTTCCGATGTTAAAAAGTGCAAGTTGAAGCCCACCTACGACTTCAAGCCCGCGAAGGAAGGAAAGTAAGATGGCAGCATCCGACATGATGTCCGCCCTGATGGAGCTTTGCCAGGAGAAGCACATCGACCAGCTCTACCTGATCGACCGCCTGGAGCAGTCGCTCGCCAAGAGCTATGCCGAGATCCTGCATCTTGAGTGGGGCGCCAAGGTGACCATCGACCGCACCACCGGCAAGATCTACGTCTACCGTCTGGAGCCGATCGACGATTCCATGGACGAGGAGGGCAACTTCACCGAGTTCGAGGAGATCGACGTCACTCCCAAGAACACGAGCCGCATCGCCGCCCAGCACGCCAAGGCCGAGATCAACGCCATCGTGCGCAACTCCGCCCGCGAGCAGATCTACGAGGAGTTCTCCGGCCGCATCGGTGACCTCATCAGCGGTACCGTGCTGCAGTCCACACCCGACTTCACGATCGTTAAGATTCGCGAGGGCGTTGAGGCCGAGCTGCCGCACTTCGACCAGCGCCGTTACGAGAACGAGCGCAACGAGCGTCCGATGGGCGAGCGCTACCTGCACAACCAGCACATCAAGGCCGTGATCATCGACGTTCGCGACCCCAACTCCAACCTGCAGCCGGTTCGTGGCGAGCACAGCCGTCCGCCGATTGTCATCTCCCGTACCCACCCCGAGCTCATGCGTCGTCTGTTTGAGCAGGAGGTGCCCGAGATCTATGAGGGCACCGTCCAGATCAAGTCGATCGCCCGCGAGCCCGGCCAGCGCTCCAAGGTCGCCGTCCATTCGCTCGACGATCGCCTGGATCCCGTGGGCGCCTGCGTCGGCCCCAAGGGCAGCCGTGTTCGCGCCGTCGTGGGCGAGCTTCGTGGCGAGCGCGTCGACGTCATCCTGTGGGATGCCGATCCGGCCGTCTACGTCGCAAACGCCCTGTCGCCCGCCAAGGTCACCCGCGTCCTTATCGACGAGGAGAAGGCCTACGCCGGCGTCATCGTGCCCGACGACCAGCTGTCCCTCGCCATCGGCAAGGAGGGCCAGAACGCCCGCCTCGCCGCGCGCCTGACTGGTTGGCACATCGACATCAAGTCCGAGACCCTTGCCGCCGACATCCTCAAGAACGTTCCCGTACACGAGGAGCCCGCCGTCGACCTGATCGGTGACGAGGAGGACGAGGACGTCCGTCGCTGCGAGTTCGTGTCCGAGGACGGCATCCAGTGCCGCAACCAGGCCCGTCCCGGCTCCCGTTTCTGCGGTGTCCACGACACCGACGCCTTCGATGATGCGGAGGACCTGATCTAGCGCGCGGTCGCGCCGGGCAGGTCCCAGCGCATCCCCCACGCTCGTTCAGTCTCTAGGCACCCAAGGTGCCAGAAAGGGTAGGTGAAGTCATATGGCAAAAGTCCGTGTGTCCACCCTGGCCAAAGAGTTCGGCATGACCTCCAAGGAACTGATGGGTCATCTCGCCGAAATGAAGATTCCCGCTAAGTCCGCTTCCTCCGCTCTGGAGGACGCATACGTCGCCATGGTCCGCAAGCAGCTCGCCTCGGTGATCGAGGCCCGCGCCCAGGAAGTCGAGGCCGCCAAGCAGGCCGAGGAGCAGGCCGCTGCCGCCGAGGAGGCAGCACGCGCTGCCGAGGCAGAGCGCGAGCGCATCGCTGCCGAGAAGGCTCGCGAGGAGGAGCGCCGTCAGTTCGCAGCCGCCCAGGCTGCCGAGGAGGCCGCCCGCGCCGAGGCCGAGGCTAAGAAGAAGGCCGAGCAGGAGCGCCTTGCCCGCGAGAAGGAGGAGGCTGCTCGCGAGGCCCAGCGCCGCGCCGTTCCCGCTTCCGACTCCGGTTCGCGCTTCCGTTCGCTGCTCGACCAGATCGCCGCACAGGAGACCGTGCTCAAGGAGAAGAAGGACGCCGAGGAGAAGGCCAAGGCCGAGCGCGCCGCCGAGCGCGGCAACCGTCGTGGCGGCAACAACGACCGTCGCGGTGGCCGTCGTAATGATCGCAACGCCTCCGACAACAACTCCGAGCGCAACGCCTCCGAGAACCGCCCGCACAGCCATCGCACCAACGCCAGCAACAACGTCGCTGCCGGCATGGACTTCCCCAACCCCGACAAGCAGGGCAAGGGCAAGAAGCGCAAGGGCGGTCACAACAACGAAGAGGACCACTACAGCCGCATGGCTCGCGAGGCCGAGGAGTACAGCCGCGAGAAGGTGCTCGAGGAGGCTCGTGCCGCCGTCGAGGAGGCCTCTCGCGAGTCCACCGGTCGCCGCAAAAAGCGCAAGGAGAAGCGCGAGCGCGAGGCCGCAAAGGCTCAGGAAGAGCGCAAGATAGAGGAGGCGCTGGCCCAGGGCGTGAACCCCGAGGAGCTCGATGCCATCAAGGTCTCCCAGGGCGTCACCGTCCAGGAGCTCGCCGAGGCGCTCGACGTTCCGGCCAACGACATCATCAAGCGCCTGTTCCTGCTGGGCACGCCGCTTACCATGACGCAGTCCATGTCCGACGACCTCGTCGAGCTCGTTGCCGACGATCTGGGCCGTCAGATCAAGATCATCACCCCCGAGGAGGAGAACACCTTCTCGTTCTACGACGATCCCGCCGACCTTAAGCCGCGTGCCCCGGTCGTCACCGTCATGGGCCACGTCGACCACGGCAAGACTTCGCTGCTCGACGCCATCCGTCACACCGGCGTCGCTGCCGGCGAGGCGGGCGGCATTACGCAGGCCATCGGCGCTTCGCAGGTCATGATCAACGACCGCAAGATCACCTTCATCGATACCCCCGGTCACGCCACCTTTACGGCCATGCGTGCCCGCGGCGCCAAGGTGACCGACATCGTCATCCTGATCGTGGCTGCCGACGACGGCGTCATGCCCCAGACCATCGAGTCGATCAATCACGCCAAGGCCGCCGGCGTACCCATCGTCGTCGCCGTCAACAAGATTGATAAGCCGGGCGCCAACCCCGATCGCGTGCGCCAGGAGCTCACCGAGTACGGCATCATCCCCGAGGAGTGGGGCGGACAGAACATGTTCGTCAACATCTCGGCCAAGCAGAAGATCGGTATCGATGACCTGCTCGAGACCGTCCTGCTCCAGGCCGACGTGCTCGAGCTCAAGGCCAACCCTGACACCTTCGCTTCGGGCAACGTCCTCGAGGCTAAGCTCGACAAGGGCCGCGGCTCGGTTGCCACCGTGCTCGTGACCCGCGGTACCCTGCACGTGGGCGACACGCTGGTCGCCGGCCTCACCTATGGCCGCGTCCGCGCCATGCTCGACCCCAAGGGCAACGCCGTCACCGAGGCCGGTCCCTCCGACGCCGTCGAGATCCTGGGCCTGCAGTCCGTCCCCAACGCCGGCGACGAGTTCCGTGTGTTCGAGGACGAGCGCGAGGCTCGTGCACTGGCCGACGAGCGTTCGCTCAAGGCCCGTATCGAGGAGCAGAGCCGCGTGAAGCACGTGACGCTCGAGAACCTCTTCGAGACCATCGCCGACGCCGAGGTCAAGGAGCTCAACCTGATCATCAAGGCCGACGTCCAGGGCTCCATCGAGGCCCTTCAGGACTCGCTCGACAAGATGGACCAGTCCGAGGTGCGCATCAACACGATCCACTCCGCCGTTGGCGCCATCAACGAGACCGACGTCGTCCTGGCCGACGCCTCCAACGCCATCATCATCGGCTTTGGCGTTCGTCCCGACGGCAAGGCCCGCTCCGCCGCCGAGCGCGAGGGCGTCGAGATCCGTTGCTACGACGTCATCTACAAGTGCCTCGAGGACCTCGACGCTGCCCGTATCGGCATGCTCAAGCCCACCGAGGTTGAGGTCTCCACGGGCACTGCGACCGTCCTGGACACCTTCAAGGTGCCCAAAGTCGGCATCGCCGCCGGTGTCCGCGTCGAAGAGGGCGAGATCGCCGCGACCGATTCCGTGCGCCTGGTGCGCGACGGCATCGTGGTCTTCAACGGTAAAATCGCCTCGATGCGCCACTACAAGGACGAGGCCAAGAGCCTCAAGAGCGGCTCCGAGGGCGGTATTGGCCTGGAGAACTTCCAGGACATCAAGCCTGGCGACACCATTGAGGGCTACCGCATCGACCAGGTTGCCCGTACCGAGTAGGGGGTAGCGCTATGAAGCAAACGCAGGCAACCCGCCGTCTGGGCGAGCAGCTTCGCGAGAAGCTCGGTTATATCCTGCTCTTTGAGGTTTCCGATCCGCGTCTCGACCTGGTCACCCTGACCGCGGTCGAGGTCGCGGTGGACCGTTCGTTCGCGCGCGTGTACGTGTCGTGCGACGCGAGCCGCTACGACGAGGTCATGGAGGCGCTCGCCAGCGCCAAGGGCCGCATTCGTAGCCTGTTGGCCCGCTCGCTCGATTGGCGCGTCACGCCCGAGCTCGATTTTCGCATCGATCGCTCGACCGATGAGGCCGAGCGCATCACGCGCGCGCTGGAAAACGTTCCCGCCACGCTTGCGATCGAAAAGGACGAGGACGGCTATCCCATAGCGGATGCCGCCCAGGAGGCAGCTTTAGATGAGTAATTCCGCCGACCTCGCATCGTGCGAGTCTGCAGATATTCAGCGACGCATCCTCGAGCTCATCGAGGGTGCGTCCTCCATTGCGATTTCGGGACATACGTCTCCCGATGGTGATGCCCTGGGCTCCGTGCTGGGTCTGGGCCTCTCGCTTATGAAGTTTTTTCCCAACAAGGATATTGCCCTGCTGCTGGCAGACGATGACCCGGTTCCGCGCATTTACCGCTTTATGGAGGGCGCCGACCGTCTGGTGCCGGCATCTGCGTATACCGGCAATCCGGACCTGTTCATCTCGGTGGACGTGCCGGTCGTCGAGCGTCTGAACAACTCCGCCGAGGTACTCCGCCGCTCGTCGCATGTGGTGTGCTTCGATCATCATCCGGCGCGTGAGGAATTTGCCGAGCTGAGCCTGAGGTGCGTCGGCGCCGCAGCCTGCGCCATGATCATCGACCGCTTTTTGGACAATTGCGGCATTGTGGCTCGCGATGGCGTTGCGACCTGCCTGCTGTGCGGCCTGGTGACCGATACCGGTCGTTTTCAGTACCAAAACGCCGATGCCGCTGCGTTCCATGCCGCCTCGCGCCTGGTCGCGCACGGTGCCGATCCCGCGCGCGTTGCGCTCGAGGTCTACCAGAGCATGCGCGTAGAGTTCTTGCATCTTAAGTCCATCGTTATGGGCCGCATCAAGACAGTGGCGCACGGTCGCGTGGCATATAGTTATGCGTATCAGAGCGACCTCGAGGCCTGCGGCGTCACTTCGGACGAGTGCGATGGCCTGGTCGATGTGGTGCGTTCGGTAATGGGCGTTGAGGTCTGTCTGTTCCTAAAGGGCATCGACGGCGATACCAAGGTGCGCGGCAACCTGCGCTCCAAAGGTGACCTCGATGTGTCCGAGATCGCTGCCAACTTTGGCGGTGGCGGGCATCATGCCGCCGCCGGCTTTTCCAACAACGGAACGATTCGCGAGACGCTCGCCGTGGCACTTCCCATGCTGGCCGAGCTGGTGGGGGAGGATCCCGCTTCGGTGACCGTCGAGCTCTAACTTTTTGGATGGTACATGGCTCGTCGTACGCCTTCTCAATTGAATATGCTGCTCGCCGTCGATAAGCCGGTGGGCTGCACGTCCCATGACGTGGTATCGCAGTGCCGGCGCGCCCTCCATGAGCGACGCGTCGGCCATGCCGGTACGCTCGACCCCATGGCCTCGGGTGTCATGGTGGTGGGCGTGGGCCAGGCGACCCGTCTGCTGGGCATGCTAACCCTCGATACCAAAAGTTATGTTGCCGACATCTCGTTTGGTGTCGAGACCAATACCGATGACGCGGAGGGCGAGGCCGTCCGCGCGGTGCCCGTTGCCCCCGAGCTGCGCGATCTCGCTTACGCCCGTGAGCAGCTGGCCGCTATGCTTGGCCCGCAGATGCAGGTGCCGCCAGCGTTTTCGGCCATCTCGGTTAATGGCGTTCGCGCCTATAAGAGTGCTCGCGAGGGCAATGCGGTTGAGTTGCCCCCGCGCCCCGTCGAGGTCTATGCCGCCGACCTGATCGCCGTGGGCGGCGAGGGCGATACGTGCGTCTGGACCGTGGCGTTTTCGGTAAGCAAAGGCACCTACATTCGCGCGCTCGCTCGCGATCTGGGTCGTGCCTGCGATAGCGCTGCACATATTTCCGCGCTGCGCCGTACGGCCTCCGGCGTGGTTTCCATTGGCGCCTGTCATGCGGTAGAGGAGCTCTCTGCCGAGACCGCTGCCGGTTTCGCTCTGGATCCCATCGCCGCCCTAGGTGCCACGCGTGTCGATTTGCCGGGTAATCTTGCAGACGACCTGCTTTGTGGCCGCCGCGTTCCCGTTGAACGCGCGCTTGCGGACTTCGATACGGCGAAGGCGCCGTTCGCGCTCGTGCTCGATGGGGGATTGAAGGCGCTTGCTCGTATCGAGGGCGGCCGCTTTGTTATGGAGCACGTCTTTCCGCAGGCGATCGGCGGTGTTCGATGATGCTGGCGCCCCGCGAGCTCGCGCGTATCTTTTTCGCGGGTGAGTTGGATGAGGCCCGTATCGTTTCTGCCGATGCATTTGATTGGTGCGAGTTCTTGGGTGCCGCGTCGATCGCCATTGGCGTGTTTGATGGCGTGCATCGTGGGCACCAAGAGCTGATCGAAGCGGTTATTCGCGATGCACATGATCACGGCAGCAAAGCGGTCGTGATCACCTTCGATCCTGATCCGGACGTCGTGGTGAGTCCGTCGCCCGCCCAAAAATTGATGACGACGGCCGACCGCCTGCATGCCCTGGCTCAAACCGGGGTCGATGCGGTGGTGGCCGTTCCCTTTACGTCCGCCGTGGCGGCACTCGACCATGTCGGGTTTCTGGCGCTGTTGTCGCGCGTTGTCGACATTCGCTCCATTCGTGTAGGTAGCGATTTTAGGCTCGGCCGCGGCGGCGCTTCGGGCGTTGCCGAGATGCGCGCCTGGGGCACTGAACGTGGGGTTGACGTTTACGGTCACGACCTGCTCTGCGTTAACGGGCAGACCATCTGCGCCACGCGCATCCGCCATGAGCTGGGCCAGGGTCATGTGGAGCTGGCTGCCGAGCTTCTCGGCCGTCCCTATATGCTGCGCGGCGTTGTGGCGGCTGGCCGTCACGAGGGCTCCGACATGGGCTTTCCCACAGCAAACATCCAGGTTCCCGACGGCATCCAAGTGCCTGCCGATGGCGTCTATGAGGGTCTGGTGCTGGTCGACGATACCGTATGGCCTGCTGCCGTTAACGTCGGCCTGCCGCCGACCTATGCCGATGATGCCGCCTCGGCGCATCTCGAGGCCAACTTGATCGGCTATGCGGGCGACCTGTATGGCGCTTCCGTGTCGCTGGCGTTTACGCGCTGGCTGCGTCCGTCTCGCGTGTTCGATTCCCTGGACGAGCTTATCGCGACCGTCGAGGGTAATATCGACGATATCCGTCATAACTTGGGTGAGCAGGGGGTGAGTATCCGTGATTAGTGATGAGGAAAAAGATCAGGTACGCGCGGCGTCGGACTTGGTTGCCATCGTGCAGGAAACGGTTGAGCTCAAGCCCCGCGGCCATGAGTTTTGGGGCTGCTGCCCGTTTCATGGCGAAAAGACCCCATCGTTTCACATTATCCCTGCTACGCAGGTGTGGCACTGCTTTGGCTGCGGCGAGGGCGGCGACGTCTTTACCTATATCATGAAGCGCGAGAACCTGAGTTTTCCCGATTCGATCCGCTATTTGGCTGATCGTGCGGGCATTGAACTGCACGATACCGGTGCGCAGCGCGATCGCGGCACCAAGCGCGCTCGCATCTATGACCTGTGCGCCGAGACGGCTCAGTTCTACCACACCATGCTTATGCGCGGTAAGGACAGCCGTCCGCGCGAGTACTTTGCCAGCCGCGGTATGGGTGGCGATGTCTGTCGACGCTACTGCCTGGGTTTTGCGCCGGGTCGCAACGCGTTGGTTTCTCATCTGTCTCAAGCGGGCTTTACCCCGCAGGAGATGATTGACGCCAACGTGGCCGTGAGCCGTGGGCGCGGACAGCTCGCCGACCGTTTTTACGACCGTGTGATGTTTCCCATTTTTGACGAGCAGGGTCATAACATCGCTTTTGGCGGGCGCATCATGGGCGATGGTCAGCCTAAGTACCTCAACACCGCCGAGACGAGCGTGTTTCATAAAAAGCGAAACCTCTACGGCTTTAACTGGGCCAAGGAGTTTATCGTCGCGCAGGATACCGCCATCGTGGTGGAGGGCTATACCGACTGCATCGCCTGCTGGGAGGCAGGGATCAAAAACGTCGTCGCCACGCTGGGCACGGCGCTCACGGAGCATCACGTAAAGACGCTTACCCGCTTTGCCAAGCGCATTGTCTATATGTTTGACGGCGACGCCGCCGGTCAAAAGGCTGCTCGCCGCGCGATTCAGTTTATCGAGCAGGATTCGATGGACCTGCGCTGCGTGGTGCTGCCCGACGGTAACGACCCCATGGAGTTCATCACGGCGCATGGCGGTCAGGAGCTTCAGGCGCGCATTGACGCGGCCGAGCCCCTCATGGATTTTGTGTACCGCTCGCTACAGGAGTCGAGCGACATTACCACGCCGGGCGGTCGCGCCAAAGCGCTCGAGGACGCGCTGACGCTCATCTATCCGCTACGTGACAGCTATATGATCGACACGTACTTTATCCAGATTGCCGACCTGTTGGGTTTGGACCTGGAGACCGTGCGCGCGAGTTCGGGTCGTGTGTTTCGCGATGTCGCCAATCGCGAGGATGCGGAACGACGTCGTGAGCAGAGCTACGAGCGTCAACGCGCGCAAGCTGAGCGCGCGGGCGGTTCGCAGGGACGAAGCTCGGGCGGCGGTGCGGCTGGTGCACGCAGTACCGGTCGCGGTGCCTGGGCCGCGGGTGCAACGCCGCCGGTGTCCGCACCGGTCGAGGAGGACCCGTACGACTACGTTCCGCTTGATGCCTATGGGGCCGCACCGGTGGACGCCGACGAGGATCTGCCGCCAATCGATGTGCCGGCGGGGATGGAAAGCGCGGCACCCGTTGCCGATAGCTCAAGCGCGGCGGCAGCTCCGCCGATGCCGATTGTTTTGACCGATCTGGAGCGGAAATCCCTGGCGGGGGAGCGCGAGCTGCTGACGATGCTCACGAGCTACCCCGATCTGTTCCGCACCTATGCCGATCGCATTTGTTCTATCGAGTGGGTCGACCCGCGTCACGAGTCCATTGCGTGGGCCGTGCTCGCGACACCACCGGGAACCGATCCTGCGGCCTGCATGGATGCGGCGCGTGCGGTGTGTCCCGAGGCGGCGTCGCTTGTCAGCGCCGGGCGCATCTCGGCAACGAGTAAGCACCCGACCGAGACGAATATCGTCTTTATGCTCGATACGCTCGAGCTCTACACCATCAAACGTCGCATGCGAGCCGCGCAGGCCAAGTTGCGCCAGGACCGTTCTCTCGACGATGAGGCCCGTCGCGTGCTGACGATGCAGGCGGTGCAAGATTCACAGCGCCAGCGCGAGCTCCAAAAGTCGATCGGTGGCGTGGCCGACCCGTTCCGTTTGATCGGTTTGGAGACCGCGGGTGCCGATCAGGCCTAGATGTTGTGGTCAACCAGCGTATTCTCGCCTATATCCTGTCTTTATTTTGGGTATAGACGTCCATGTGTGTGCTAAAGTATTGAGTCCTGTGGACTACGAAGGGAGAATCTGTGCCAAAAAAGACTGAGAGCACGGGTACTGGGCTGGAATCCTACGTTGCAAAGCTCATGGGCAACGGCTCAAACAGGACTTCGGTAACCGAGGACGAGATTCAGGTCGCCCTGAAGGATATCGATGTTACTGATGAGCAGCTCAACGCGGTGTATTCCGCGCTGCGCAACAGCGGCATCCAGATTATCTCCGCGAGCGGAAACGACGACGCCCCGATGGCCGTCGACGATGACGATAACGATACCGACGATTTCGATGATGACGAGCACGATTCCGGCTCGCTTGACGATCACGAGCTTAAGATGGCCCGTCAGGCCGATGCCGAGATGGGCTCTTCTAAGAGCAAGAAGAAGCGCACCGTGCGCACGTCTCGTTCGCGTTCGCGCGTGCGCGGTATCGATGCCTCCACGGTGATGCTGACCGGCGACCCGGTTCGTATGTACCTCAAGGAGATCGGTAAGGTCGACCTGCTGACCGCATCTGAAGAGGTCGATCTGGCCATGAAGATTGAGGCCGGTCTCGAGGCTACCGAGAAGCTCGAGACTGCCGATGCAGGCGAGATTGAACTCACCCGCGCCGAGATGCGTCGACTTACGCGTATTGAGAATGTTGGTCTTGAGGCCAAGCAGGCGCTCATCAGCGCAAACCTGCGTCTGGTCGTCTCCATCGCCAAGCGCTATGTCGGCCGTGGCATGCTGTTCCTGGATCTGATCCAGGAGGGCAACCTCGGTCTGATCCGCGCCGTCGAGAAGTTCGACTACCAGAAGGGCTTTAAGTTCTCCACGTACGCCACGTGGTGGATCCGTCAGGCCATTACGCGCGCTATTGCCGACCAGGCCCGTACCATCCGTATTCCCGTGCACATGGTCGAGACCATCAACAAGCTCGTCCGCGTGCAACGCCAGCTCCTCCAGGATCTGGGTCGCGACCCGACCCCTGAGGAGATCGGTGCTGAGATGGACATGAGCGCCGACCGCGTCCGCGAGATCCAGAAGATTTCGCAGGAGCCTGTGTCGCTCGAGACCCCGATCGGTGAGGAAGAGGATTCCCAGCTGGGCGACTTCATCGAGGACTCCCAGGCTATCGTTCCGCCCGATGCCGCCAGTTTCTCCATGCTCCAGGAGCAGCTCACCCAGGTGCTCGATTCGCTTGCCGATCGCGAGCGCAAGGTTGTCGAGCTGCGCTTTGGTCTCGTCGACGGACATCCCCGTACGCTCGAGGAAGTCGGTCGCGAGTTTGGCGTCACGCGCGAGCGTATTCGCCAGATCGAGTCCAAGACCCTGGCCAAGCTCCGCCACCCGAGCCGCTCGAGCAAGTTGAAAGACTATATCGAGAGCTAGTCAAGCAAGAAGCGCCCTCAAGCACATCTGCCTGGGGGCGCTTTCATGTAGTCGTTGGGGACGTTCTTGAATGACTAGTCGTTTAAGAACGTCTCCAATGACTAGGTCGGAAAATTTCTAAAAAAAGTTCTTGCCCTTCGTCCAATCGTCCGTATAATTAACTTCGTTGCTTGAGAGCACGCACCTATTCCTCGGTAGCTCAATGGTAGAGCACGCGGCTGTTAACCGCGCTGTTGTAGGTTCGAGTCCTACCCGGGGAGCCAGAATTTCTCAGCCCATTTCGCTGGGCTTTTAAATTCCTCGGTAGCTCAATGGTAGAGCACGCGGCTGTTAACCGCGCTGTTGTAGGTTCGAGTCCTACCCGGGGAGCCAGGTTTTAAAACCCGTCGCTTATGCGGCGGGTTTTTTTCATGGCGCGATCGCCGGTGGCGAACGTTACCGTATCAACATTTCGTGTCGAGGATGTAATCCCGCGACCCACCACCTCAACATGGCGCGCTCGTTGTAAACTATTAGAATGATTGCTCCCACGACATGGTGCCGCGAGCACCAGAAAAGGAGATTCTTGTGTCTGAGACCATTAACGGCAGCCTGAGCGTCTCGAACGACGTTATTGCCGATATTGCCGGTTATGCCGCGATGACGTGCTATGGCGTTGTCGGTATGGCCGAACAGCTGCAGGGCGCCGAGAGCGTGCGCCTGCTTGCCGGCCAGCGCCTCCGCAAGGGCGTGCTTGTTTCCGCCGACGAGAACGGCCTCACGGTCGACCTTCACGTCGTGCTCGAGAACGGCGTCAACATGAAGTCCGTCTGCCACAATCTTTCGAGCTCCGTCGCCTTCACCCTGCAGGAGATCGCTCAAATCGATCCCGCCAGCCTTAAGATCGGCATTCACATCGACGCGCTCAAGAGCCGTCTGAACTAGCATCCGAATACGGAGATTTCACCACTCATGATTGCAAAGACCATTCGCACCTGTTTTCCGATCGCTACGGCTGCCGTTTCCGAAAAGGCCGAGGAGATCAACAAGCTCAACGTCTTCCCCGTACCCGACGGTGACACGGGCACCAACATGTCGCTCACGCTCGCCTCGGTGACCAAGGAGCTTTCCGCCCTTCCCGCCGATGCCGACATGGAGGCCATTGCTGGCGCCATCACCCACGGCTCCCTGATGGGCGCCCGCGGCAACTCCGGCGTCATCACCTCGCAGATTCTGCGTGGTGTGGCCGAGGGCCTTGTCTCTGCCGATGAGCCCATTACGTCCGCCAATATCGCCTTCGCCTTCCGTCGCGCCGTCAAGGTTGCCTTCCAGGCTGTTCGTAAGCCCATCGAGGGCACGATCCTCACGGTCCTGCGTGATGTTTCGACGAAGGCAGACGAGTGCGAGAAGAAGAAGTTCTCGGCCGAGGATGCGCTCGACGCCATCGTCGTCGAGGCCTACCAGTCCGTCGCCCGCACGCCCGACCTGCTGCCCGTCCTCAAGGAGAACGGCGTGGTCGACTCCGGCGCCTTTGGCTTTGCCATCTTCTTGGAGAACTTTGTTGCCGCCGCTCTTGGCCGCAGCACCGTGGTCGAGGATTTCTCCTCTACGTTTGATTCCGCCGGCTCTGCCCGCGACGCCGCTCTTGGCCGTGTTGAGATCGAGGCCAACGACGACTGGGAGGGCTCGGAGTTCCGCTACTGCAACGAGTTCCTCTTTAAGGCCGACGCCCCCTTTGACGAGGACGAGTGCCTGAAGTTCCTGGGCTCCATGGGCGACTGCGAGCTGCTCGTTGGTGCCTATCCCGACTACAAGATCCACGTGCACTCCAACACCCCCAACCTGGTGCTCGAGCACATGCTTCAGCTTGGTCAGATCTACGAGGTCTTTATCCATAACATGGAGATGGAGGCCCACGACCGCACCGCTAAGATTCATGAGGATCAGGAAAAGGCCGCCGAGCCCGCCAAGGCCCTGGGCTTTGTCGCCGTTGCGGCTGGCTCTGGTGAGGCTGACATCCTCAAGTCTCTCGGCGTCGATGTGATCGTGTCGGGTGGCCAAACCATGAACCCCTCGACCGCCGATCTACTGGGCGCCGTCGACCAGGTCAACGCGACCTCGGTCATCATCCTGCCCAACAACGGCAACATCCGCATGGCTGCCGAGGCCGCTGCCTCCGCCTGCGCCGACAAGAAGGTCGCTGTCGTTCCCACCAAGACCGTCCCGCAGGCCTTCTCCGCGCTGTTCGCGGTCCTGCCCGATTCCGAGCTCGAGGACGCCGTTGCCGCTATGGTCGACGCCATCAGCGAGGTCCGCGATGGCGAGGTCACCCGTGCCGTGCGCGACTCCAGTGCATCGGACGGCTCTCCGATTCACTCCGGTGACGTCATGGGTATCATCGCCGGTTCCATCGACGTGGTCGGCTCCGATGTGAAACAGGTCACCCTCGACTGCATCAACCGCATGCAGGAGGAAGAGGAGGGCGACGCGCTGACGATTCTGGCTGGCGAGGATTTGTCCGATGAGGCCTTCCAGGAGATCGTCGATGCCATCGAGGAGGCTCAGCCCGATCTGGAGATCGACGCCCATCGTGGCGAGCAGCCGCTCTATCCCGTGATCTTCTCGATCGAGTAGGCTCTGCCCATGTCCGAGCTGTGCTCCGTGCCGCGCGTCTCGGAGCGCTTTGCCCAGAGCAATGCGCTCGACGAGGATATCGCGCGACTCAAATATGTTTCGGGTAAACGTGAGGAGGCCCTTCGCCGTCTGGGAATTCGGACGGTGGGGGACCTCCTTCTCCATATTCCTCATCGCTACCTGGACTTCACTCGCTCGTGGTCCATCGAGATGGCGCCCATCGGTACCGTGTGCACCATCATCGCCACGGTCGACCGTATTGTCCAAAAGCAGCCCCGTCCGCGTATGCAGGTGACTGAGGTCTCGCTCGTGGACGAGACGGGCGTGCTGCAGGTTGCCTTTTTCCGTCAGCCTTGGATTGCCCAACAGCTTAAGCAGGGCGACCGCCTGGCCATGATGGGCAAGGTCGAGTTTGCCTACGGTTTTAAGCAGATGGCCTCGCCCCACTTTGAAAAGCTCGAGGACGGGCGCGCCGCGGGTACCATTTTGCCGGTCCACTACGTAAGTGACGGCGTGAGTCAGGCATGGATGCGCCGTATCGTGAGCGGTGCGCTCGAAGTGATCGCCAATCCGTTCGATCCCATTCCCGCGCCGCTGCGCGCAAAGCGGAAGCTCATGAGCAATGCCCGTGCGCTGCGCTCGATCCACTTTCCCTCGAGCATGGCCGAGCGCGACATCGCACGTCGGCGTCTTGCCTACGAGGAGTGTCTCTGCTTGCAGCTCGCGCTGCGTCTGCGCAACGATGGCGGTATGGTCGACGTGGTGCCTTATGCGCATGACGCGGGCGAGCATTTGGCTGCGCTCAAACAGGCCCTGCCGTTTTCTCTGGGCGATGAGCAGGAGGCTGCATTTCAAGACATCCTGCATGACATGTGCGATGGCGGTCGCGTGATGAACCGTCTGCTGCTGGGCGACGTCGGTACCGGTAAGACCGCCGTTGCCGCCTGCGCGTTGGCGGTTGCGGCCGATAGCGGCACTCAGGCCTGCGTTATGGCGCCTACGGGCGTGCTGGCGCGTCAATATGCCGATAAGACCGGCCCCTTGCTCTCGCAAGCTGGCATGACCTGGGCGCTCCTGACGGGAGCCACGCCGGCGGCCGAGCGTGAACAGATTCATGCGCGGCTCCAGTCTGGCGAGCTCGACGTGCTCTTTGGTACCCATGCGGTGCTTTCGGAGAACGTCACGTTCAAGCATTTGTCGCTTGTGGTGATCGACGAGCAGCACCGCTTTGGCGTGGGGCAGCGTAACGCCCTGCGCGCAAAAGGCCCGGGTGCCGACTTGCTGGTCATGACCGCCACGCCCATCCCGCGCACGCTGGCGCTTTCGGTGTACGGCGACCTGGACACGAGCATCATCCGCCATCGTCCCGTTCCGGGTGCCGGCGTGACGACGCGCGTCCTCACCGAGTCGAGTCGCGACCTGGCCTATGGCGCCATCCGCGAGGCGCACGAAAAGGGGCAGCTAGCCTATGTGATCTGTCCGCTCGTGGAGCCGAGCGATTCGGCCGATGAGCTCGAAGACGTACCCGGCATCGCTCGCGACGACGAGGGCCGCGTGACCGTGCCCGTGCCGTTGCACGACACGGCGACCGAGCTCGATCGCCTTCGTCTGGCATTACCGGGGCTTACCATCGAGCGTCTTCACGGCCGCATGTCGGCGGGGGAGAAGGACCGGGTCATCGATGCCTTCAAGCGTGGCGAGATCGATGTGCTCGTCTCGACCACGGTGGTCGAGGTGGGCGTTGACGTGCCCAACGCCACCGTCATGGTCATCGAGAACGGCGAGCGCTTTGGTTTGGCGGCCTTGCACCAGCTGCGCGGGCGCGTAGGCCGCGGCAGCGTGTCGGGTACGTGCCTGGTCATGACGCACTCCAAGGGCAACGGCGGCGCGTCGGCGGCACAAGACCGCCTCCAGTCACTCGAGAAGACCTCGGACGGCTTTACGCTCGCCCAGATGGACCTGCGTCTGCGCCACGAGGGCGAAATCCTGGGTTACCGCCAGCATGGCGGCGTGACCTTGCGCTTTGTTGACCTCGATGCCGACGAGGAATTGATCGAGTGGGCCCATTTGGACGCGGTCGAGCTCTTGCGGTATGCTTGCAACCTTGACTCTGTGGCGACGCGCCCTCTACGCGATGCGGTCGCCATGCGGTATCGACACATCTTTAAGGAGGTCAGCGGAGGATGAGAATCATCGGCGGCGAATGGCGCGGTCGCAAGATCGAAGAGCCCCGTGGTCGCGATGTCACCCGCCCCACGACCGATCGCGTGCGCGAGGCGTGCGCATCTATGGTCATGTCGGCATTCGACTTCGATCTGGACGAGGTCCGCGTGCTGGATGCCTTTGGCGGCTCCGGCGCCTTGGGCATTGAGATGCTCTCGCGCGGTGCCCGCTCGCTCACCACGTTCGAGATCGATCGCAACGCTGCTCGTCTGATTACCAAGAATATCGAGTCGCTGTGCCGTGACCGTGCGCGTTGGCGCGTGGTGACGGGTGACGTGCTGGCAAGCGCCTCGCGCGGCCGCGTGCCGGGCGGTCCCTTTGACCTGGTCCTGCTCGACCCGCCTTATGCTTTTGGCGCCGAGCCGGTCGAGGATCTGCTACAGAACCTAGCTCAGCAAGGCTTGCTGGCACAGGGCGCCTACGCGCTCTTTGAGCACGCCGCGGCCGATACGGGCGCTCACCCGGCCGGCTTTGAGACCGTGCGCGAGAAGCGCTACGGCATAACTTCGGTTGACTTGTTGCGCTGGTCGGCCACGAACGAGGCCGACAACGCCGACGACAGCGACAATGACGAGGATGCGCCTTTGGAGGACGCCCATGAATGACACCATCAACCGCGTGATTGTCCCGGGCACCTTCGATCCCATCACGTTTGGCCATATCGACGTCATCCGCCGCGCCCGCCGCATCTTTCCCAGCGTGATCGTGGCCGTTGCCGAGTCGCAGGGCAAAAACGGCGTCGGCACCACGTTTATGCTCGATGAGCGCGTGGCGCTGGCCCGTGAGGCGCTCGGTGATATTGACGGCGTCGAGGTGCTGCCCTTCACCGGGCTCTTGGTCGATTTTGCCCGCGAACAGGGAGCAGGAGCCGTGGTCAAGGGCCTGCGTGCCATGACCGACTTTGAGTACGAGTTGCAGCAGGCCGACCTCAACTACCGCCTGGATAACGAGCTGGAGTCCATCTTTGTCATGAGTGCTCCGCAGTACGGCTATATCTCGAGCTCGGTGGTTCGCCAGATTGCCTCGCTCGGTAGTGACGTCTCTAATTTTGTTCCGCCCAATGTGGTCAAGGCGCTCAAACATCGCTTTTCGTGACGTTTTTTAATGCCTGGTGGCATGTGGTAAACTAACACGATGATATGTTACCTATGAAAGGAGACCGGATGCCGGGCGAGAATTTTCCTGGCGACAGGATCGTGAGTCTTGTCGACGAGCTCGAGGGGCTCATCGAAGAGGCTAAGACGCCGTTCGGCAAGAACGCCCAGATGAAGGTTATCGACGCCGACGTCTTCTTTAACATCCTCGACGAGATCCGCATGAGCTATCCCGAGGAATGGCAGAAGTCCCGCCGTATCCTCAAGGAGCGCGAGGAGCTTATGGCTTCCGCCGCCGCTCAGGCCGATTCCATCATCGCCGATGCTCAGCAGCAGGCCCTCACCATTGCCGGTGAGCAGGAGATCGTCCGCTTGGCGCAGCAGCAGGCCGACGATATCCGCGACCGTGCCCAGCAGTATGAACGCGAGACGCGCTATGCCGCCGAGGATTACGCCGAGCAGGTCTTTACGCACCTCGAGGAGAACCTCAAGAGCCTGACCGGCACCGTCACCCGTTGTCGCCAGCAGCTTAACGAGGGTGCCGCCCAGCAGAATGGTCAGTGGTAATGGCTGAGTTCCCGAACGTTACCGTCGATCTTTCCGAGCAGCTCGAGTTTCCCGGAGACTCGTATCCGCTGACCGGCAAGGTCGATGTCGCCGCCTATACGGTGGGCGAGAAGGAGTACCAGCTGCAGGACGGCATTGACTACGACGTGGTCTTTACCAATGCCGGCACCGGTGTTCTGCTTACGGGCATGGTCCGCGCGCACGCAACCGGTGAGTGCGACCGTTGCCTGGAGCCCGCTTCGTTTGATATCGCCGGTGAGATTGAGGAATTCTATCTCTTTAACGAGCCCGAGGACCCCGAGGCCTACGAAGACGGCTACGAGCTGCTGGGCGAGGATCGCATCGTCGATCTGGGCGAGCCCATCAACGACGCGGTCGTCATGGACACGCCGTTCGTTGTCCTGTGCAAGCCCGATTGTCGCGGCCTGTGCCCCACCTGCGGCATCAATCTCAACGTCGAGCAATGCGATTGCGCCGCTCAAGCAGAGGCCGAATGGGCCGCTGCCACGGAAAATCCATTTGCAGCATTGAAGAATCTCAAGCTTGACGAGTAAAACTGTGGTAGTATCGCTACTTGCGCGTAATCGCCACACTGGATAGTTCATAAGGAAGGTCACTATGCCCGTACCTAAACAAAAGCAGGGTCGTATCCGCACTCACACCCGTCGTTCCGCCAACATGAAGATCTCGGCTGCGGCTCAGTCCACGTGCCCCCGTTGCGGCGCTGTCAAGCTCCCGCACCACGTGTGCCCCAGCTGCGGTTTCTACAAGGACCGCGAGGTTATCGTTACCGAGTAACTGTATACTCTGGATGCGATGCCGTTCCAACTGGAACCACAATGGCCGGCTCAATGAGTCGGCCATTTTTGTATAAGGAGTATGTATATGAGTAACGTTCGCGTTTGTGTAGACGTTGTGGGTGGAGACGAGAAGCCTCAGGTTGTCCTCGACGGTATCGAGGCGGCGCTTGCGGCGGATCCCGATATCGAGGTCTTGGCCGTCGGTCCCGCAGAGATCGTGAACCCCTTTGCCGCGGCTCACGCTCGCGTTGAGGCCTTGGAGGCGCCCGATGTCATCGCCATGGATGACGATCCCATTCGAGCCGTGATGACCAAGCGCAAGTCCTCGATCGTGCTTGCCTGCCGCGCCATTAAGAAGGGCAACGCGGATGCGTTCTTCTCTGCCGGCTCCACCGGCGCCATGACCGCTGCCGCTACCGCCTACGTGACGCCGTTTAGGTATCAGGCCGAGGGCAAGAAGCAACCGGTACGTCCGTGCCTTACCAATGCACTGCCCAACCGCGCCGGCGGCCTGACGGTCCTGTGCGACATGGGCGCCAACCCCGATGTCGAGGTCGACGACATGGTGCGTTTTGCCCAGATGGGTAGCGCCTATGCGCGCGTCGTCTTGGGCATTGAGCATCCCCGCGTCGGTCTGCTCGGCAACGGCACCGAGGATGAGAAGGGCTCCATCTTTACCAAGTCCTGCTTCCCTGCCATGAAGGCCGCCGTTCCCGGCTTTGTGGGCAACTGCGAGGGCACCGACCTGACCTCGGGTAACTTTGACGTCGTCGTTGCCGATGGCATGTCGGGCAACATCGCGCTCAAGGCAACCGAGGGCGCCGCTAAGTTTTTGCTGCAAGAGCTCAAGGGTGCTTTTATGGCTTCGCTTGGCACCAAGATTGCCGCGCTGCTCATCAAAAAGCAGATGCGCGAGATCAAGGCAAAGCTCTCGGGCGATGCTAAGGGCGGCGCCATTCTGCTGGGCCTGCGTGGCGTGGTGCTGATCGGCCACGGTGCCACCTCGGTCGAGGCTGTCAAAAACGGTACGCTCGCCGCGGCGGAGGCCGTGCGCGCCGGGCTGGTCGAGAACGTCGCCAACTCTATGGACGGCATCGTTTTGTAGGAGCGAGTTAGAGCGCTGTTATGTGCCTCGCGGCCTTCGTCGTGGGGTAGAATCAAAACCGTGTCTTGGTGCTGCACTTGCGGCGCCAGCGCGTTGTTGTTCACGCAATACGAGAGGAAGCGCTATGGACCGCTCCGAAATCTTCGATAAGATCGCCGAAGTCGCCGCTGACGTTCTGGGCGTCGATGTCGCCGACATTAGCGACGAGACTACCTTTGACGATCTCGATGCCGATTCGCTCGAGCGTCTGCAGCTGGTGACGGCCATCGAGGACGAGTTCGACCTCGAGATCGATGACGAGACCCTGCTGTCGCTCAACTCTGTCGCCGACGCTGTCGACGCTATTGAAAACGCCAAGGAGGCCTAAGTCTTGGCTTTATCTCAACGACTCGCGCGCGCCCAGGAAATCCTGGGCCACGAGTTCAATAACAAGGTGCTGCTGCGCGCGGCGCTCACGCACCCCTCTGCCGTGGAAGGTCAGCCCGTCTCGGCGAGCTATGAGCGCCTTGAGTTTTTGGGCGATTCCATTTTGGGCGCCGTGGTTGCCCGCTCGCTCTTTGAGTCCTATCCCGAGTTTGACGAGGGCAAGCTTACGCGCCTGAAGGTGTCGCTCGTCTCGGGTGCCACGCTGTCCGATGTCTCCCATGAGCTGGGCATCGACGACATCATCATCTTTGGTGCCTCCGAGACCGGCACGGGCGCGCGCGGCCTGCATTCGGCGCTCGAGAACGTCTACGAGTCGCTCGTGGGCGCCCTGTACCTGGATGCCGGCTGGGACGTTGCGGCGGACTTTATCCACCGTACGCTTAAGCCCCATTTGGCCTCCGAGCGTGCCGAGCACCCCGCGAACCCCAAGTCGTTTTTGCAGGAGTGCGTGCAGGCCGACGGCCACGAGCCTCCCGCGTATAAGCTGGTCGGTTCCGAGGGCCCCGCGCATGCGCCCACCTTTACCGCTGTGGTGCTCATCGACGGTATTCGCCAGGGCCGCGGCACCGGTTCCTCCAAGAAGGAGGCCGAGGGGGCCGCTGCGCTCGAGGCACTCGACCGCATGGGCTACACCACCAACGGCGTGATTCTGAACAAGAAGCCTGTTTAAGCGAGGAACCGTGTATCTCAAGTCCCTCACGCTCAAAGGGTTCAAGTCGTTTGCCGACCGCGCCCATATGACGTTTGAGCCGGGCCTGACCGTCATCGTCGGTCCCAACGGCTCGGGAAAATCGAACATCTCCGACTCGATCCTGTGGGTCCTGGGCGAGCAGAGCGCCAAGCAGCTGCGTGGCCAGGCCATGGAAGACGTCATCTTCTCGGGCTCGTCGGCGCGCAAGCCGGTGGGTGTGGCCGAGGTTACGCTGGTTCTCGACAATTCGGACCATATGCTGCCCGTCGACTTTGACGAGGTGGCCATCACCCGCCGCATGTATCGCTCGGGCGAGAGTGAGTACCTCATCAACTCGAGCCCGTGCCGCCTGATGGACATCCAGGACATCCTGCACGACTCGGGTCTGGGCAAGGATACGCATTCCATCATCAGCCAGGGCAAGCTCGATGCCATTTTGCAGAGCCGCCCCGAGGAGCGCCGTGCCCTTATTGAGGAGGCCGCCGGCATCTCCAAGCACAAGCGTCGCAAGGAGCGTGCGCTCAAAAAGATCAAATCGATGGACGAGCACCTGACCCGTGCCCGCGATATCAACAAGGAAATCGCCCGTCAGCTGCGACCGCTGGAGCGTCAGGTCGATCGCGCGCGCAAGTACAAAGAGCTGTCCTCGCGCGCGAACGAGCTTACGCAGATGCTGGCCGTTGACGAGCTGCGTTCGCTGCAATCGCAGTGGAACGACCTTGAGAGCCGCTCCAAGGAGGGCGCTGCCGAGCTTGAGCTTGCGCAATACCGCTTAGGTGAAAAGGAGCGCGAGCTCGAGAAGCTCCAAGTTATGCTCGAGGAAAAGGGCCTGTTTGTGGGCGACTTGGGCGAGCAGCGCCGCCATATGCAAGACGTGGTCGGTCGGATTAACTCAGACATGCGTCTGCTCGAGGAAAAGGGCCATAACATGGTGTCGCGCCTGTCCGACATGCGTGGCCAGATCTCGAGCTCCGAGCATCAGCGCCGTCGCGTGGTCGAGGAGCTCGAGGACGCACGTGCTCAGCTCGAGGAAGTGACCGGCGCGCATATGCAGGCCCAGGAGGACGTTGACGCCGCTGGTCCTGCCGCCGCCGAGCTCCACGAGCGTCGCGTTGCGCTCGACAATCAGATTTCGCAGCTCACGCGCGAACAGCGCGATGTGCAGCGCGTTGCCGATAATGCTGCGCTCGAGCTCGCCAAGGTGAAGGACTCGCTGAGCAACGCCGAGGTCGAGGACAACATGTATGCCTCGCGCCTGGAGCAGATCGATGAACAGCTCGAGGAGGTCACGGCATCGCTTGATAGCCGCCGCGACCGTGCTGAGGAGCTTGAGAGCGCCCTTGAGGCGGCTCGTCAGGCCCAGAGCGATGCGCGCGAGGCCACCGAGACGGCACGGGCTGCCCTCAAGGACCTGCGTGCCCGCGAGGGCGAGGCACGCAACAAGCTGTCCGAGGTGCGCTCGGAGCTTGCCAGCCAAAAGAAGCTTGATGCTCGCATGGCCGACAGCTCGCCGCTCGTAAGCCGTCTGGTGGGCGCGCTGGGCGACGATGTCTCGGGTCGTCTGGGCGATGTGCTCGAGGCACCTCGTGAGCTTGAGGGCTTGGTTGAGCAGCTGCTCGCCGGCGATATCGATGCCCTGTTGTTCGATAACGCTGCCGCACTTGAGCGCGCCGGTCGCGCTGCGCTGGACCAGAAGAAGGCCTCGGGCGAGGCGCTGCTGGTGGCGCGCAGCGTGAGCGGCTCTGCGGCTGCCGAGGGTGCCGCCGGTACCCGTCTTGTTGATCGTCTGTCCGTGCGTGCGGGCTACGGTCCGGTCGTCGAGGCATTGCTCGGCGGCTATTACGTGGTCGATGACTTGGCTGCCGCGCTGTCCGCGCCGGTCGTTGATGGCGTGACCTATGTGACTCCCGATGGCGCACGCGTTGCCTGCGGCGGCTTGGTTCGCGTGGGGCTTGATGCCGGCGAGGCTTCGGGCGCCCTGGAGCGCAAGCGTCGTATCCGCGAGCTGGAAGGCCTGGAGCCCGATCTTGCTGCCGTGTTTGAGCATGTTTCGGATCAGGTCGTCGAGGCCAATGCTGCCGTTGAGGAGACCCGTGCCGCCGAGGGCGATGCTGCCGGCGAGATTGCCCGCCTTGAGGGCGAGCGTCGCTCCCTGCTGTCCGAGATCGGCCGCCTGGAGCAGAGTGCCAACAATGCCGAGGTCGAGCGGGTACGGATTTCTAAGCGCCGCGAGCAGGCTGCCGAGGCCGTTCGCGCTTCGCGCCCGCGCGTGGACGAGCTCACCCGTTCGCGTGACGAGGCTCGCGCGCAGGCAAGCGATTTGGGCTTGCAGATTGTCGAGGCCAACGACGAACTCGATCGCGTGCGCCGTGATGATTCCGAGGCAGCCGGCAAGCTCGCCGATGCCAAGGTCCGGCTGGCCCAGACGAGCGAGCGCCTGCGTTCGCTGAAGGGCCGCGTGCCCGATCTTGAGCATCGCCTGGAAGGCATCGACCGCCGTATCCGCGGAACACGCCAGGCTTCGCGCTCGCTTGAGCTGCTGCGCCTTCGCGTCGATCCCATGCACGAGCGCTATTCTGCCCTGTTGGAGCGCGCCTCGGACTGGGCTGCGCGCTTGCGCGATCAGGCAACGCTTGAGGAGGCGGACTCGGCTTCGCTAAAGAAGACCATCGAGGACGCCAAGACCGAGGTCGCCCGCGCCAAGGAGCGGGTCGATGCTGCCACGGCGACGCAAAACGAGTTCAAGGTCGCACGCGGCAAGCTCGAGGTGCAGGTCGAGGCTGCCATCAAGGCCATCACCGCTGATGGCACTACGGTGCTCGAGGAAGCGCTCATGCTGCCGGCGCCCACCGATCGCGACGCTGCCGAGCGCGAGCTCAACCAACTCGTGCGCCAAATCAACAATCTGGGCCCCGTGAACCAGGTTGCCATGGAGGAGTACGAGCAGCTCAAGCGCCGCGCCGATTACATCGAGGAGCAGCTGGCCGATCTGGAGAGCGCGCGCAAGGCGCTCACCAAGATCACCGTGGCGATTGACCGCAAGATGCGCAAGGCCTTCCTGGTGACCTTTGAGAAGGTCGATGCGAACTTCCGCGAGATCTTCGCCATGCTGTTCCCGGGTGGCCAGGCGCATCTGGAGATGACCGACCCCGAGCATCCGGCCGAGACGGGCATTGAGGTCGTGGCGCAGCCGCGCGGTAAGCGCATCACCAAGATGATGCTCATGTCGGGTGGCGAGAAGAGCCTGACGGCGCTCGCCCTGCTCTTTGCCGTATACCGTACTCGCACGGTGCCGTTCTATGTGCTGGACGAGGTCGAGGCCGCGCTCGACGACGCCAACCTGTCCAAGCTCATCGGTGCTCTCGATGTGCTGCGTTCCGATACGCAGCTCTTGGTAATCTCGCATCAGCGCCGTACTATGGAGGATGCTGACGTTCTCTACGGCGTCTCGATGCAAGCCGACGGCGTCAGTCGCGTCGTCTCGCAAAAACTCGATCGCGAAACCGGAAAGGTCGTGAATGCATAATGGGATTCTTTGACGCACTCTCGCGCGGACTTGAGCGCAGCCGCGAGGCCCTCAATGAGGTCTTCTACTTTGGCGGTGAGGTCGACGAGGATTTTTGGGAGGACCTTGAGGACACCCTCGTTATGGGTGACATGGGTGCCGAGGTCGCCATTCAGGTCTCCGATGACCTGCGCGACGCCGCTGCCAAGAAGAACCTCAAGACCGCCCCGCAGCTTCGCCGCGCCCTGGCCGAGCAGCTCGAGGGCCATTTTGTGCCTGTTGAGCGCGACCCGTTTTCCGATACGCCGAGCTGCGTGCTGTTTGTCGGTATCAACGGCGCCGGCAAGACCACCACGGTCGGCAAGATTGCGAGCGCCATGGCCGCCCGCGGCAAGAACGTGGTCATCGGTTCGGCCGACACCTTCCGCGCCGCCGCTATCGAGCAGCTCGATGTGTGGGGTCAGCGTGCCGGCGTACCGGTTATCAAGCGTGACCGCGGTTCCGATCCGGCGAGCGTGTGCTATGACGTGCTCGACGAGGCCGATAAGCGCGGCAGCGACCTGGTGCTCATTGATACCGCCGGTCGTCTGCACACGAGCCCCGAGCTCATGCGCGAGCTCGCTAAGGTGGTCAATGTGACTCGTAAGCGCGCCGCCAATATGGCCGCCGGTCCCATGCCGGTCTCGGTCGTGCTTGTGATCGATGCCGCCACTGGTCAGAACGGTCTGAACCAGGCGCTCGAGTTTAACGAGGCGCTGGGCCTGGACGGTATTATCATGACTAAGCTCGACGGCACGGCTAAGGGCGGTATCGCCATGGCCGTGGCCGAGAAGCTCAAGCTCCCGATCCTACGCATCGGCGTGGGCGAGCAGGTCGATGACCTGCAGGAGTTTAACGCCAAAGATTTCTGCCGCGCCCTGGTGGGCGAGTCCAACTAAGGAGTAACCAGTGTTTGATTCCCTGAGCGATCGCCTCAACGACACATTTGACCGCCTGCGCGGCAAGGGTAAGCTGACCGAGGCCGATATTACTTCTGCCATGCGCGACATTCGCATGGCGTTGCTCGAGGCCGACGTTAACTTTAAGGTCGTCAAGGAGTTCGTCGCCAAGACCAAGGAGCGCTGCATGACCGCCGAGGTCATGGAGTCGCTGTCGCCGGCGCAAAACGTCGTCAAGATCGTGCTCGACGAGCTCACCGAGATGCTCGGCTCAACCGAGAGCAAACTCGTCTTTAGCAACCGCATTCCCAATGTCATCATGCTCGTGGGCTTGCAGGGCTCCGGTAAGACCACGGCGGCCGTAAAGCTGGCCTACCTGCTCAAGAAGCAGGGCCGCTCGCCGCTGCTCGCCGCGTGCGACGTCTACCGTCCCGCCGCTGCCGACCAGCTGGCCACGCTCGGTGGCGAGATCGGCGTGCCGGTCTTCCGCGGTGACGGAGCGCACCCGGTCGATATTGCCAAGGGCGCCATCCAAGAGGCCGTCGACCACCTGCGCGACGTGGTCATCGTCGATACCGCCGGTCGTCTTCAGATCGACGAGCAGATGATGCAGGAGGCCGTCGACATCAAGAAGGCCGTTAGGCCCGACCAGGTGCTGATGGTCGTCGACGCCATGACCGGCCAGGACATCGTCAACGTCGTCTCGACCTTCGCCGATCGCACCGACTTTGACGGTGTGATTATCTCCAAGCTCGACGGCGATGCCCGTGGCGGTGGCGCACTTTCGGTGCGTCAGGTGACCGGCAAGCCCATCAAGTTTGTGAGCATGGGCGAGAAACCCGATTCGCTGGAGCCGTTCTATCCCGATCGCATGGCCAAGCGCATTCTGGGCATGGGCGATGTCGTAGGTATTATCGAGAAGGCCCAGGAGGCAGCCGATGCCGAGCAGCTTGAGGCTGCCGAGCGTATGCTGCGCGAGGGCTTTACCATGAACGATATGCTCGACCAGATGAAGGCCGTCAAAAAGATGGGCGGTATGAAGGGAATCCTGGGCATGCTCCCCGGTGGTCAGCGTGCACTCAACCAGATGGGCGGCAACCTGGACGAGGGCATCTTCGATAAGAACGAGGCCATTATCATGTCGATGACCAAGGAGGAGCGCCTGCGTCCCTCCATCATCAACGGCCAGCGTCGCGCGCGTATCGCCAAGGGCGCCGGCGTAACCCCCACCGAGGTCAACAGCCTTATGAAGCAGTGGGGCGAGATGAATAAGATGATGGGCCGCATGCGTACGATGGCCAATCAGGCACAGGCCGGCGGCAAGAAGGGCAAAAAGGGTAAGAAGGGCAAGAAGATGCGCATGCCCAATATCCCTGGCCTGGACGCTATGGGTCTGGGCGGCATGGGCGGCCTGGGTACGGGCGGTCCCAAGTCCGATATGGAGCTGCTGCGCCAGATGGAAGCGCAGATGCGCAATAAGAAATAGAGCTCTAATTCCAGTTTGATATGGCAAAGGCCACTCGGAAGCTACCGGGTGGCCTTTGTTGTTGGCTTTGATTGTTGGGTTGCGCTTAGCGTCGCGCCTCGAGCTCGCGGTGCCGTGCCGTTAGTGGCAGCCGCAGCCCTCGTGACCCTCATGCTCGTGATGGCGGTGGCAGCTGCAGGACTCACTATGTTTGTGGGCATGTTCGTGGTCATGGCCGTGGCAGCCGCACGTGGCCTCGCCGTTCTGTGCGAGCGTGCCGGCGATAAGGGCCTCGACGCAAGCGTCGCAGCTGCCCTGGGCACCTGCGTATACCGTGATGCCGGCTTGGGCAAGCGCGTTGATAGCGCCACCGCCGATGCCGCCGCAGATGAGCGTGTCCACGCCGCCGTTGGCGAGCAGGCTCGCAAGGGCACCGTGGCCGGTGCCGCCGGTGCCCACGACCTGCTCGTTGAGCACCTTGCCGTCCTGAATGTCGTAGATCTTGAACTGCTCGCTGCGGCCAAAGTGCATAAAGATGTTGCCGTTGTCGTACGTGGTTGCCACCCTCATGGTGCCGATCTCCTTTGCTGGCCATGCGGCCGTTGTCGTGGTAATGGGGGAGTATGCGATGTTACCGCCTTCGATGACGATCGCCCGTCCGTTGACCAGCGCGTTTGCCACCTTGCGATGCGCGCGGCTGCAGATTGCCGCCACCGTGGCGCGGGCAATGCCCATGTGCTGGGCGACGGCCTCTTGATTGAGGCCCTCCAGGTCGCACAGGCGCAGGACTTCGAGCTCGTCGACCGTCATATCGATGGCGTCTCCGCTCGCCAGGCCATCGGGGGTAAAACCGCGATATTCGGGGATGATCCCGACGCGGCGCAGTTTTTCGCGTCTTCCTGCCATGCGCACTCCTTATCTGACATATGTCAACAATAGGATAGCGAACGTGTAGATTTGCGCAAGGAATTTCTGGCATATGTCAGAAAATGAGGGCTTATGTTTGGGCTGTGGGGCCGCGTGCGCCTGGGCTATAATGAATCTCGCTTGTAGGCGACTGACAGGAGGGTCAATGAGTAAAGCTGATCAACAGTTTGTATCCATGTGCCGCGATATCTTGGACCATGGCACCACGACCGAGGGCCAAAAGGTACGCCCGGTGTGGGAGGACGGCACCCCTGCCTATACCATTAAAAACTTTGGCGTTACGGCGCGCTATGACCTGCGCGAGGAGTTCCCCGCGCTTACGCTGCGTCGTACGGCGCTCAAGTCCGCTATGGATGAGATCCTATGGATCTATCAAAAGAAGTCCAATAATGTGCATGACCTCAACAGCCATATTTGGGATGAGTGGGCCGACGAGACCGGCTCTATCGGCAAGGCCTACGGGTATCAGATTGGGCAGAAGAGCCATTATGCCGAGGGTGACTTTGATCAGATGGACCGCGTGCTGTACGACCTCAAGCACACGCCGTACAGTCGCCGCATTATGACGAACACCTATGTGTTTAGCGACCTGTCCGAGATGCACCTGTATCCGTGCGCCTACAGCGTGACCTATAACGTCACGCAGCGTCCGCAGGACGACAAGCCGACGCTCAACATGATTCTCAACCAGCGTAGCCAGGATATTTTGGCCGCGAACAACTGGAATGTGTGCCAGTACGCCATTTTGCTGATGATGGTTGCGCAGTCGGTCGATATGATCGCCGGCGAGCTGCTTCACGTGATTGCCGATGCCCACATTTACGACCGTCATGTCGATATCATCCGCGAACTTATCGAGCGTCCGCAGTTTGCGGCTCCCAAGGTAACGCTCAACCCCGATGTGCATGATTTCTACGCGTTTACGACCGATGATCTGATCGTTGAGGGCTATGAGCACGGCCCGCAGGTCAAGAACATCCCCATTGCGGTGTAGGTGACGCGTATGACGTGTAAGCTTTCTGCTATTGTCGCCGTGTGCGATGACTGGGGTATTGGGTGCGAGGGCGACATGGTGGTGTCCAACCGTGCCGACATGCGTCATTTTGTGGCGTGCACCAAAGATTGCCCGGTCATTATGGGACGCAAGACGCTGCTGAGTTTTCCCGGCGGGCGACCGCTCAAGAACCGCCGTAATATCGTGCTCACGCGCGACGAGGGGTTTGCACCCGAGGGCGTTGACGTGGTGCATAGCATTGACGAAGCGCTCGCCGCGGTAGCCGATGAATCCGTTGCGCGGGTGATTGGCGGCGGCGAGGTATATCGACAGTTTTTGCCGTATTGCGTGGAGGCCGAGGTTACGCATAACCATTGCGTGCATGACGTGGATACGTATTTTCCCGATCTGGATGCCGATCCCGCGTGGGAGACTGCGCAGCGTAGCGGGATCGCGACGATTGCCGCCGGCGAGGGTGACGAGGGTGTCGATTATGAGTTCGTGACGTATCGTCGCGTTGATGCGTAAATCGTCTGGCGAGAACGGTATCATCGGATTATTTGAATGCATGGGGCGGCGCCTGGCGTCGCCTCGTTTGGTATAGATGTGCTGTAAAGAAGGGTGCGGGCTGGCTGCTATGACTGATGCCGTTGAGGTGCTGCGAATCGATTCGCTCGTGGACGAGCGGCTCGATGCCTACGTGCGACTGACCGAGCGCGAGCTGCGCTGCGTGCTGGAGCCGCAAAAGGGCATCTTTATCGCCGAGAGTGCCAAGGTTATCGAGCGCGCGGTGCGCGCCGGATACGAGCCGGTGAGCTTTCTTTTGGGCGAACGCTGGCTCGACCAGATGATGCCGCTGTTTGAGCGCCTGGCGGTACGCGAAGGTGCGGGCCCGGTTCCCGTGTTCGTGGCCTCGATGGAGCTTATGGAGCAGCTGACGGGCTTTAACGTGACGCGCGGTGCGCTCGCGGCGTTCCGTCGCCCGCGTCAGATTCCGGTAGCCGAGTTCTTGGGCGGCGTCGTCGAGGCGGCGGGGGAGCGCCCGGTGCGCGTGTGTGTGCTCGAGGGCATTGTCGACCACACCAACGTCGGCGCGATTTTCCGCTCGGCGGCTGCGCTGAACGTCGATGGCATTTTGGTGAGTCCTACGTGCTGTGACCCGCTGTATCGTCGCTCGGCCCGCGTGAGCATGGGTACGGTGTTCCAGGTGCCCTGGACGCGCATTGGCAGCGAGGCGCGCGTATGGCCGCATGATGGGCTGGCGGCGCTGCACGATGCCGGGTTTTCGTGTGCCGCCATGGCGTTGACGGATGATTCGGTGTCGCTGGACGATCCCGCGCTGCAGGAGATTGACCGCCTGGCAATCTTTATGGGCACCGAGGGTGCTGGCTTAGGCGCCAAGACCATTGCTGGCTGCGACCGAGCCGTGCGCATTCCGATGGCGCACGGGGTCGATTCGCTCAACGTGGCCGCGGCGAGTGCCGTCGCCTTTTGGCAGCTGTGCCCGCACGTGAGCAACGAGTATCACTACCAGCCGGGGCTGTATCACTAGGCAGATATTTCGCATCGGGCTCTGGTTTGGGGCGTTTCGGCCGATATCGGTCGGTGCTAAGCTGGTATTGGCTTTGGTCTTAAATTGCCGTTTTGTTGTATGACGTACGCTGGTGGGGAGGGCGTGTGGCTAAGAAATCTACGGCTATCGATGTAACGCAGGGTGTTATTTGGCAGCAGCTGCTTTCTCTGTGCGTTCCCATCTTTTTTAGTTCGTTTTTTCAGCAGGCCTACACGCTTATCGGTACCTATATCGTCGGTCAGTTTGGCGGCAAGCTCGCGTTGGGCGGCATCCAGGCCACAATGGTGCTCACCGAGCTCTGCATTGGCTTTTGCGTTGGCGTCGGCGCCGGCTGCGCGGTCATTACGGGCCAGTTTTTTGGTCAGCACGATGACGGGCGCCTGAGCCGATCGGTCCATACGGCCATGACGCTCGCGCTGGTGGGCGGTATCGTTTTCTCGATTCTTGGCATAGTGTTCGTTGAGCCCATGCTGGTGCTTATGAACACGCCGCATGAATTATTGGCCGAGGGCGTGGCCTATGCCCGTTGCTATTTTGCCGCCATGGTTGCGGCGCTGCTGCTCAATATGGGAACGGCATTGCTGCGCGCCGTGGGCGACACGCGCGGGCCTGCTGTGATCATCGCTTCCGGTTGCCTTGTTAATGCGGTGCTGGATGTCATCTTCGTTGCCGTGCTTCATATGGAGGCTCTGGGCTGCGGCATCGCGGTGGCGCTGACCATTTGCTCCAACGCCGCGATGATCGTGATTCGTATGATGCACGCACCGGGTGCGTGGCGGCTTTCACTGTCCAAGCTCGGTATTGATCCTGACATTTGTAAGAGCATGATCTCGTGTGGTCTGCCGCTTGGCTTTCAGTCTGCTGCGTATTCGATTTCCAACGTTTTGATTCAGGTGTCGGTCAACTCGTTTGGTGCCGATGTCACCACGGCTTGGGGTCTTTCGGGCCGCCTGGATGGTATTGTCTGGATGGTTACCGAGGCGCTTGGCGTGTCGATCACCACGTTCTCGGCACAGAACTTTGGCGCGCGCAACTACGAGCGCATGCGCAAGGGCTACCATACGTCGCTCGTGCTGTCGTTTATGCTCATTGGTGGCCTGTCTGCCGTGCTGCTGGTATTCTCGGGTCCGCTGTCTCGTCTGTTTGTCGACGATGCTTCGATTTCGGCGTACACCACGACCATCCTCCACTTCATTGCGCCGTTCTATGCGATTTTCTCGATTATCGAGAACGCGTCGGGATCCATTCGCGGCGCCGGCGTGAGCTTGCAGCCCATGCTGCTCACGATCTTCGGCACGGTCGTGCTCCGCGTGGCGTGGGTGTTCGCGATTATGCCGTTCGATCCGTCACTTGAGCACCTGCTGCTTGTCTACCCCGTAACCTGGGTAATCACCGCCACGATGTTCACCGTCTACCATCACAGTGGCAACTGGCTAGGCCGCGCCACCGCCTAGTCATTGGGGACGTTCTTAAACGACTAGTCGTTGGGGACGTTCTTAAACGATTAGTCGTTGGGGACACTCTTTGCGCTACGATTTTCTGGTTTTCATCCAGGTTGTCTTGCATGCCCTTGTAAACTGTCAGCACGGGCTTAGCAAATTGGATCGTCCGCGCCTCTCAGATGTTGCCCGGTGGGTTTGTGATGGGAGGGCGATATGCCAAGAACGGGTAGAGTCGTTTCGTTAACAGGCTATAACCACATTATCGCGCGTGGTAATTGCGGCATCTGCATCTTCGAAGACGATGAGGATCGCTATCGGATGCTCACGCTGTTCGAGGATAAGCTTGTTGGAAATGGTATCGGCGTTACTGCGTGGTGTCTCATGTCAAACCATTTTCATCTCATGGTTGATGACCCTAACGGAAGAATCTCATCTTGCATGAGCGGCATCCTTACCTCGTATGCTAAGTATTTCAATCGCAAAACCGATCGTGTCGGGCATTTGTTTCAGGATCGGTTTAAGAACATTCCAGTTGAGAACGATATCCAGGCAATTGCGCTCGCTGATTACATCCATATGAATCCCGTTAAGGCGGGTGTTTCGGCTGTCGATAATTATCGCTGGTCCAGCTATCGAGCATATGCGTATGGTTATGATGGGTTTGGGTTTTGCGATCCTGGCATTGTGCTGGACCTCGTGGGCGGATTGCTCGAATATCGGCATTATCTTGATGAGCGACTAGAGAGCGCGCCTTATGATGCCGAGCCCCGTCCTCGTGTTCTCGACGATGGGGTGCTCAAAATCGCGAAGGAGATTGCTTTGCCTGTTTCTCTTTCCGACATTAAGGCGATGACTCCAGCCGAGCGTAGGCCGATTCTTTGTAAAATGCGGAAATCAGGCCTTACGGTTAATCAAATTGTAAGGGCGGTTGGTCTTGGCCGCGCAACGGTTGCGAATGGCACGTCGGGTTGGCGTGAGTTTTAGGGCCCTGATTTTGCTCTTTCCCAAGAAAGAGTGTCCCCAACGACTAGACATTCAAGAACGTCCCCAATGACTAGTATTCGATGCCTTGGCGGGCTAGGAGGCCTTCGTCGAAGTAGTGTTTGACGGGGCGCATTTCGGTTACTAGGTCTGCAAGGTCGGCGAGGGGCAGCAAGCCACGGCCGGTGAACACGAGCTCCGTGGTGGTTGGTTTAATCGCGATCAACGCTTCGACATCTTCGCGCGTCACAAAGCCCCGTCGCATGGCTTCTCCCAGCTCATCCAAGATCAGCACGTTGACCTGGCTAATCTGCTCGCGCGCCAGCTCCATGATCTGTGCGGCACAGGCTTCGGGCGTGTCGCGGTCGGCTTGTACGATGCGTAGCCCCAATCGAGGTGCTGCGTCATGTTCGGCACAGTGCAGCTTCTTGGCAAACTGAAGCATGAGCACGTTAAGTCCATAGCCCGTGGCGCGCAGCGCGAGGCCCAGCGCAGCCGTCGTCTTGCCCTTGCCGTCGCCCGTATAGATTTGAACCTTGCCGACTTCCAGTGATGCCATCTCTGTCCTTTCGTGCCCGGCGTCGGTTTATCGCCGTCCGGGTTGGGTATTCTAGAAAACATTATCAACCCCAGTAGATGGAGTTCAAGCAGATGGAGATGGATGACAACAAACGTAGACGGAATATGATCCTCTACGTGCTCATCGCCTTCGTCGTCTACCTCGTGCTCTCGACCGTACTGTTCCCCAACATCGGTCACACGCAGCAGATTACGAAGACCGATTACTCGACGTTTGTCAAAGCGCTCGATAAGAAGAGTGTCGACAAGGTCGAGTACAACACGGACGATTACACGATTTATTACACCAAGAAGGGCGAGGACGAGAACATCGCCTACAAGACGACCGGTGTGCCGAATGACGCGGGCTTTACCGATCGCGTGCTTGAATCTGGCGCCTCGCTTGAGTCGGTTGTTCCCGATAAGAACTCGGGCCTGATGACCTACTACTTGCTCACCCTCATTCTTCCCATAGCCATCTTCTTCCTGATCGGCTGGTGGCTCAACCGCCGCATGAAGAAGGCCATGGGCGATGACGGTCCGTCGATGAACTTTGGCGGCGGTGGTTTTGGCGGCGGCGGACTGGGTAAGTCCGGCGCGCGCGTGATCGCCTCCAAGGACGTGGGCGTGACCTTTAAGGATGTCGCCGGCCAGGAAGAGGCCAAGGAGTCCCTCAAGGAGGTCGTCGACTTTCTGGAGAAGCCGCAGCGCTACGAGGAAATCGGCGCCAAGCTGCCGCGCGGTGCTCTTCTTGTCGGCCCTCCGGGTACCGGTAAGACCCTGCTTGCCAAGGCCGTTGCCGGCGAGGCGGGCGTGCCGTTCTTTAGTATTTCGGGTTCTGAGTTTGTTGAGATGTTTGTCGGCCGCGGCGCCGCCAAGGTGCGCGATCTGTTTAAGCAGGCTAAGGAAAAGGCCCCGTGTATCGTCTTTATCGATGAGATCGATACCATCGGTAAGAAGCGCGATGGCGGCGGCTTTAGCGGCAACGACGAGCGCGAGCAGACGCTCAATCAGTTGCTGACCGAGATGGATGGCTTCGATAACCACAAGGGTATCGTTGTCCTTGCCGCAACCAACCGCCCCGACAGTCTCGATCCCGCTCTACTGCGCCCCGGTCGTTTTGACCGCCGCATCCCCGTCGAGTTGCCCGATCTGACCGGCCGTAAGAACATTCTCGAGCTCCACGCCAAGAGTGTGAAGACCGAGCCGCCGATCGATCTGACCGCGATTGCCCGCGCCACGCCCGGTGCCTCGGGCGCCGACCTGGCCAATATCATCAACGAGGGCGCCCTGCGCGCCGTTCGCGAGGGTCGCAAACGCGCCACGCAGGACGATTTTGAGGAGTCGGTGGAGGTCGTCATCGCCGGCCAGCAGCGTAAGTCCACGGTGCTGTCCGACCACGAGAAGCAGGTCGTTTCCTACCACGAGATCGGCCATGCCATCGTCGCTGCCCGCCAAAAGGGTTCCGCGCCGGTTACCAAGATCACCATCGTGCCGCGCACGAGCGGTGCTCTGGGCTACACCATGCAGGTCGAGGAGGACGAGCGCTTCCTGACCACACGCCAGGAGGTCCTGGACAAGCTCGCTGTCTATTGCGGCGGCCGTGCGGCCGAGGAGCTCATCTTTGGTGAGATGACGACCGGCGCCGCCAACGATATCGAGCAGGCCACCAAGCTCGCCCGCAACATGGTGACGCGCTTTGGCATGTCCGATGAGTTTGGCATGATGGCGCTCGGTACCGTGCAGAACGCGTATCTCAATCAGGACACGTCGCTTACCTGCGCCCCTGGTACGGCCGAGCGTGTGGACGCGATTGTCGCTAAACTGATCGAGGACGCGCACGATCGCGCCCTGCAGATCCTCAAGGAGAACAAGTTCAAGCTCCATGAGCTGGCTCGTTATCTGTACAAGAAGGAGACCATCACGGGCGAGGAGTTCATGAACCTCCTCACGCGCGAGAATCCGCTGATGCCCAAGCAGCAGTAACGCCGCGGTCGAGCCAGTAAACGCCGACGCCCCATTTGAGCAGCTTTCTCAAATGGGGCGTTTTGCTTGAGAGGGATGGAATGAAGATCGTGGTGAGCGCCTGCTTGATGGGCGAGAGCTGCAAGTATAACGGGCTCGACAACTATCATCGCGAGTTGGTCGAGGCCTGCGAGCGTACAGGGACTGAGGTCCTCTTGGTGTGCCCTGAGGTCTTTGGGGGCCTGCCCACACCGCGCAAGCCGTCTGAGATTGTGAGCGGCGAGGTCCGTACCTGCAAGGGCGTGTCGGTCGATCGCGAGTTTCGTCTGGGCGCTCAACGCGCGCTCGATATGTGCGAGCTGGCGGGCGGCCCGTCCGAGATTGTTGCGTGCATTTTGCAGGATCGCAGTCCGTCGTGCGGCGTGGGCCATATCTACGACGGATCCTTCAGCGGCACGCTCACAACGGGTAACGGTGTCTTCGTTGACCTGCTCCTGCGCCACGGCTACCGCGTGATCCCGGCAAGCGAATTCGACTCGAGCATGTTACAGCAATAAAAAACCGCCACAAAGGTACTGTCCCCTTTGTGGCGGTTTTGGTCGGTTAGGCCAGGATAGAGTGGCCGTAGGCGTTGGCGGCCTTGATGGCGGCGGCGAACTTCTCGTCGGTGAAGGGCTCGGGGTTTCCCTGCTTCCACTCGTTGGTGGCGTGTGCGAACTCGCACAGGGCCGGGATATCAGCCTCGGAAAGCCCGACCTGCTCAAGCGTCACGGGCAGGCCCATCTGCTTGTTAAAGGCGGCGTAGCGCTTAAGGTTCTCGGTGTCTCCCGTATAGGCAAACAGCACGAGCACGCCCAGACTCACGACCTCGCCGTGCAGGTAGGTGCCCTCACGCGGAATGCTGCACGTGGCGTTGTAGAACGCATGTGCCACGCTCGAGTTGTAGTAGTAATCGTTTTGGTTGGTCAGGTTGGAGACGTAGCCCGTGTTGACCACGATGTCGAGCGCGATCTGCTTGACGGCTTCGCTCGACAGGTCCTGGTGCACGTCCTCAAGCCCCTGGACGCCATAGGTAAACAGCGGCTCGGAGCAGGTGTGGGCGAGTGCCAGGCCTAGACCGGCGGTGTGCTCCAGGTTGCCGGCGCTCGTGGCGTACTCGACCTCGGGCTGCTTAGACAGGGCATCACCCACGCCGGCCCAGAAGTACTCTGCCGGAGCCTCGGCGATGATCTTGGGATTGATGAAGATGTGCGCGGGGCGGTTGGGGTACGAATAGCCCTCGAGCGAGCCATCGTCGTTGTAGACAACGGCAATGGCTGTCGCGGCCGAGCAGTTGGAGCAGATCGTCGGCACGGTAAAGACGATCTTCTTGAGCTCGATAGCTGCGGTCTTCACGGTGTCGAGTGCCTTGCCGCCGCCGCATGCGATAAGCACGTCAGCTTCCTGGCAGGCAGGGGAATTCACGACCTTGGCGATATTGGCACGCGTACTGTTGGTGCCGTAGACGCGCGTCTCGAGAATTTCGACGTCGGTACCCGCCAGCGCAGCTTCGATACCGGGAAGTGCTGCGGCCAGTGCCCGCTTGCCACCGATGATCGCGACCTTCTTCGCGCCGTACTCGGCCAGCGCGCCGGGCAGCTCGTCAAAGCAATCCTCGCCAACGGTGTAGTCGCTCATTCCAATCGTGCGCATAGCAACCTTCTTTCGTTCGATAAAGTGCTTTCAGGTATTTTGCTCCAAGAGAAGGTCCACAGCCGCGAGAAATTTCGAACGTATAAAACCAGTGTTGAGGGTTTTTCGCCGGCGCGGAACGTGCTAGCATACTCCGCATAAGCGTTGATGGGGACGAGTAGTCGGCCGTCCGCATGCTACAGAGAGCGGGGAGCGCTGAGAACCCGTGCATGCGACCGATGAAAATCACCCCGGAGCTGCGGTCCCAACGGACGTGCCGCGCAGGTTCGTCTTAGTAGACATCGCCGAGATGGTCGTCGATACAGACCAGCCGAGTAACGGATGCGAGCGCGCGGCGACGCGAGCGAGGGCATCTAAGCTGGGTGGTTAAGCGAAGAGCTTTTACGGGCAGACTGCCCGTTTTGTGGCGCTTCGTCCCAGCTTGTAGGGACGGGCGCTTTTTTGGTGCCCAGAGGGCGTGCGCGCCCATGACAAGAAAGGGGTACCGTGGCAAACGAGTACAAGCAGACGATGAATCTGCCCAAAACCGGATTTCCCATGCGTGCCGGTCTTTCCAAGTCCGAGCCCAAGCGACTCAAGGACTGGCAGGACAACAAGGTCTACGAGCAAGTTCTAAAGAAGAACGCGGGTCACAAGAAGTTCGTGCTGCACGACGGCCCTCCGTACGCCAACGGCCCGATCCACATCGGCCACGCCATGAACAAGATCTCTAAGGACATGATCAACCGTTACTGGATGATGCAGGGCTGCGAAGTTCCCTATGTCCCCGGTTGGGACTGCCACGGTCAGCCGATTGAGCATAAGGTCGAGGAGAAGCTCGGCACCGAGAAGTTCAACCAGACCTCCACGGCTAAGATCCGCGAGCTTTGCAACAAGTTCGCTGTCGAGAACATCGAGCTCCAGAAGGCTGGCTTCCGTCGCCTTGGCGTGCTTGGCGACTGGGACAACCCGTATCTGACGCTCTATCACCAGCATGACGCCGCCGACATTGAGGTCTTCAAGGCTATGTTCGACAAGGGCATGATCTATCGCGGCCACAAGCCCGTCCACTGGTGCAAGCACTGCCACACCGCGCTGGCCGAGGCCGAGATCGAGTACTCCGACGAGACGAGCCCCTCTATCTTCGTTCGCTTTGAGATGACCTCCAAGCCTGCCGGCCTCGAGAACTTCGACGGCCCGGTCGACTTTATCATCTGGACGACCACCCCGTGGACCATCCCCTCCGACCAGGCAGTTTCCCTCAAGCCCGGCGCCGCTTACGTCGCCGTTGAGCACGACGGTCGCGCCGAGGTCATGCTCGAGGACCTGGCTCCCAAGTGCTGCGAGGAGTTTGGCTGGGAGTACACCCCGGTCATGGTCGACGGCAAGCCCTATGTGGTTCCCGCCGAGACCTTCCACCACATCCACTACAAGCAGCCGATCTTCGACGGTGTCGAGGGCGTGGCGCTGCTGGCCGATTACGTCGGTGTCGACGACGGTACCGGTATTGTCCACAACTCGCCCGGCCACGGTGTTGACGACTACTTTGCCTGCCTCAAGGAGGGCATCACCGACATCTGCATGCCGGTCGATGACGACGGCAAGTTCTACACCGGTGAGGAGTTGGGCACCGGTGGCCCCTTCAGCGGTATGGACACCGATGAGGCCAACCCACACATCATCGAGTTCCTGCGCGAGCGCGGCACCCTGGTCCTCGAGAAGAAGATCACGCACAGCTATCCGCACTGCTGGCGCTGTAAGCACCCGGTGCTCTTCCGTGCTACTGACCAGTGGTTCGTCTCGATGGACAAGACCGGCTTGCGTGAGCAGGCTGGCAAGGAGGTTCGCGAGAACGTCAAGTGGTATCCGGCCCACGCGGCAAACCGCATCGGTGCCATGGTCGAGCAGCGTCCCGACTGGTGCATCAGCCGTCAGCGCAACTGGGGCGTGCCTATCCCCAGCTACACTTGCGCCGACTGCGGCGAGAAGGTCATGAACGACGCCACGCTCGACGCTGTCATCAAGCTCTTCCACGAGAAGGGCTCCGACGCCTGGTTCACCGACGCTCCCGAGAGCTACCTGGGCGAGGCCTGCGTCTGCCCCAAGTGCGGCGGCCATCACCTCAAGGCCGATAAGGACATCCTCGACGTGTGGTGGGACTCCGGCGTGTCTTGGAAGGCCGTCTGCGAGTATCGCCCCGAGCTGGAGTATCCGGCGGATGTGTACCTCGAGGGCTCCGACCAGCACCGCGGTTGGTTCCAGAGCTCGCTGCTCACCTCGGTGGGTGCCAATGGCCACGCTCCGTACAAGGCAGTCGTCTCGCAGGGCTTCACGCTCGACGGCCAGGGCCGCAAGATGTCCAAGTCGCTCGGCAACGTCATCGACCCCAACAAGGTCTGTGACGAGATGGGCGCCGACATCATTCGCCTGTGGGTCGCCTCGGTCGACACCAGCTCCGACGTTTCCATCGACCACGAGATTCTCGCCCGTACGTCTGATGCCTACCGTCGTTTCCGCAACACGCTGCGCTTCTTGCTCTCCGAGCTCGAGGGTCAGTTTGAGCCCGAGACCGACGGCGTCGCCTTTGCCGACCTGTTGCCGCTCGACAAGCTCATGGTTGCCCGCCTGACCCAGGTCCAGGCCGAGGTCGACGATGCCTACGCCAGCTACGAGTTCCCGCGCGCCTACCGTGCGCTCTACGACTTCGTGGTTACCGAGCTTTCCAACGTGTACCTCGACGCCCTGAAGGACCGTCTGTACTGCGAGAAGCCCGGCTCGCCTGAGCGCCGCAGCGCCCAGACCGTGCTTGCCGAGCTCTTCTCGATGCTCATGCGCGACCTGCAGCCGATCCTGTCCTACACCGTCGACGAGGCCATGGCCTATGCGCCCGCCGGCTGCGTCGATCACCAGAAGTACGCCGCGCTGCTCGATTGGTACAAGTCGCCTATCTCGGTCGACGAGGCCAATGAGTTCGAGGGCGTGCTCGAGGCTTCGCTCGAGCTCCGTAGCGCCGTGACCAAGGCCCTTGAGGATGCACGCTCCGCCGGCACCTTCACCAAGAGCCAGCAGGTCCGCGTCAAGGCGGTCGTTCCCGCCGAGATGTACGCGCTGCTGACCGGTGATAAGGCCGTCGACCTGGCCGAGTTCTACATCGTCTCCGATGTTGAGCTGACCCAGGGCGAGGAGCTTTCCGTTGCCATCGAGGCTGCCGAGGGCGAGTGCTGCGACCGTTGCTGGAACTACCGCACCACCGTCGGCGAGTACAACGGCCACGCTCACATCTGCGAGAGGTGTGCGAATGCCCTTTAAGGCACGGTAACTCGGCATTTTAGTTATAGGGAGAATTTGGACGCCTTCGCCCCATTTGCTCCGCTGAATTAAAGCGGCATTCTGTTTTTCGGAATGCCGCTTTCTTTTTATGCTGGTTATTTATCTGGCGTTAGCGAATATGTCGTGCGCTCTGCGTGTGGCAATATAAGATGGTTAATTGCGTTAAACGGAATTCGATTGTTTTGAGGGTAGGGGATTGATTTGGGTCGTACTGGGGATATGACGCCGCCTTTGCGTTGGCGGTTGGGTGTTGCTGGTGGGGTGGCGCTGGTTGTGCTGCTTGTTGACCAGCTGACCAAGCTTGCGGTTCGTGCCGTGGGCGACGCTTTGCATGTGACCGTCATCCCCGGTGTCATCGACTTTATGTTTGTCCGCAATATCGGTGCTGCCTTTAGCATGGGCGAGGGCCATGGCATAGCGTTTGCCGTGCTGGCGTTGGCGGTTATTGTCGCCATTGCCGTGTACCTGGTTCGCGCGCCTCAGCTCGCTCGCCTGGAGGTCGTGGGCATGGCGATGGTTGCGGGCGGTGCTATCGGCAACGCTATCGACCGTCTGGCTTTTGGCTTTGTGACCGATTTTATTGCCACCACCTTCATCGACTTTCCCGTCTTTAACGTGGCCGATATCGGCATCACCGTAGGCGTCGTGCTTGCCCTCATCGGTTATATGTTCTTGAGCCCCGCCACTCGTGAGATCGATGCGACTGCCGAGCTCAATGCCCGTGATGAGGCCCGCGCTAAGCGCAAAGCCAAGCAGCGTGGAGAGCGTGCCCGCAAGATTCGCGAAAGGAATGAGCGCTAATGGCCGACATCCATATCCTTGTTGCCGACGATGCTGCCGGTCAGCGTCTTGACGCCTATCTGGGCGCCAATGACGGCTGCCCTACGCGCTCTGCCTGCGCGCATCTGATTGAGGGCGGTGCCGTCTGCGTCAATGGCGAGACCTGCCTGTCCAAAAAGTACGCCGTGCGAGCCGGCGATCGTATTTCGGTCGATTTGCCCGAGCCGCACGATCCCGCCGATGTGATTCCAGAGGCCATCCCGCTCGACATTCGCTATGAGGACGACTATCTCATCGTGCTCTCCAAGCAGCGCGGCCTGGTGTGCCATCCCGCGCATGGCCATGAGAGCGGTACGCTCGCGAATGCCCTGGTCTATCACTGCGGTATCGACCATCTGGGCACCGTGCAGGGCGAGGACCGTCCCGGTATCGTGCATCGTTTGGATCGCGATACCTCGGGCCTCATGCTTGCGGCAAAGGACGACGACACCCAGCGCGCGCTCCAAAATCTTATCCGCACGCGCACGCTCGACCGCCGCTACATTACGCTCGTTCACGGTCATATCGCTATGGATGAGGGCACCATTAACACCGGCATTGCCCGTTCTACGCGTGACCGTGTCAAGATGGCGGTTTCGGACGATCCTTTTGCGCGCCAGGCCATTACGACCTTTAAGGTTCTCGAGCGCTTTGATTCCACGCGTTTTGACGACGGCTATACGCTCGTCGAATGCCACCTGTTTACGGGCCGCACGCATCAGATTCGCGTGCATATGCGCCATATCAACCACTCCTGTGTGGGCGATCCGCTCTACGGCAAGTGCGATGCACGCGCCGATCAGGGTCTGACCAGGCAATTCCTTCATTCCTGGCGCGTCGCATTCGACCATCCCGTGACGGGGGAGCGCATTGAGTGCCGCGACGAGTTGCCGTGGGACCTTGCGGCGGTTCTGGATGATTTGGCCCCGCGTTCGCTCGGCCGCACCGCTGCCGGCGACGAAATCGTTCCGCAGCTCGGTCTGCTCGAAGCCTAACCAGTATTAGGTGGTTTCTTGAACCCGGTAAGCCTGCGGTAAGATATACGGTTGTTTACGTAACGCGTTCTCGGGAGCCTGCATGCTCGCCTTTTTACAAACCAACACGCCCATCGTGATCTTCAACCAGATTGTGGTCACGTTGCTCACGGTCTGCTTCCTCTACCAGGTGGTCTTCTTTGTCATCGGCGCTCTTCGGGGCGAGGTCGCGCCTCCCAAGGCCAAAAAACTCCACCGCTATGCCTTCTTTATCGCGGCGCATAACGAGGAGGCCGTAATCGCCAATCTCGTGCGCTCCATCAAGGACCAGGACTATCCGTCCGAGCTTATCGAGGTCTTCGTGGTCGCCGACGCTTGCACCGACAACACCGCGCAGCTCGCGCGCGAGGCCGGTGCCATTGTTTACGAGCGCAATGACCTGGCCCGCAAGGGCAAGAGCTGGGTCATGGACTTTGGTTTCGATCGCATTCTCAACGAGTATCCCGACACGTTTGAGGGCTACTTTATCTTCGATGCCGACAACGTCATCTCCCGGGATTACGTCTCTAAGATGAATGATGCCTTTGACCAGGGCTTCCATGTGGTCACGAGCTATCGTAACTCCAAGAACTTCGGCAGCTCGTGGATTTCGTCTGCCAACGCCACCTGGTATCTGCGTGAGGCCCGCTTCCTCAACAACGCGCGTAATATCTGCAAGACGTCCTGCGCTGTCTCGGGTTCGGGCTACCTCATCTCCGCCAGCGTGATCGAGGGCATGCACGGCTGGCAGTTCCATACGCTGACCGAGGATATCCAGTTCACCACGTTCTGCGCCATTCACGGCATTCGTATCGGTTATGCGCCGGCGGAGTTCTTTGACGAGCAGCCGGTGACGTTTAAGGCGTCTTGGAAACAGCGCATGCGCTGGACCAAGGGCTTCTACCAGGTCTTTTTTACCTATGGCAAGCACTTGGTCAAGTCGACCTTCCGCTATCATCGTTTTGCCGCCTATGACATGTTTATGACCATCGCTCCGGGTATGCTGCTTTCGCTGATCTCCATGCTCGCCAACGCGACCTTCCTCATCGTGGGCGGTCTTTCGCATGGTTTCTTGGCTACCGAAGTCGAGATGCAGGCGTGCGCCGCTTCGCTCATTATGACCTTCGCCATGATGTATCAGACCTTCTTTATCCTGGCGCTGCTCACGACTATCTTTGAGTACAAGCACATTCACTGCGCGCAAAAGTGGCGTCTGGTGACTAACCTGTTTACCTTCCCGATCTTTATGTTCAGCTATATCCCCATCACGGTGGCCGCGCTGTTCCTGAAGGTCGACTGGGTTCCTACCCAGCATGCCGTAAACGTCACCCTCGACGAGGTCATGCAAGGCGCCAAATAACCACCACTAAAACCATCACAAAGGGGACAGGCGCCTTTGTGGTGGTTTTTGCTTTTGCGATGCAGCTCGAGGAGGAGTCCGATGGTCTATATCCCGTTTTGGATTTGCATCTTTGCCGGCGCGGCGATTGATGCCCGTGAGCGGCGGTTTCCGAATGCGCTTGCCGGAGCGTGTGCGGTGGCGGCATTAGCAGGCGTTTGGCTCGACAAAGGCGTTAACACGGCGCTTGACCACGCCGGTCTTGCGGTCATCGTCTACCTTGCCCTTGTGCTCACTGAGTCGTTTTGGCGTCGTGTTCGCCGCGCTCCCGGCATTGGCATGGGGGACGCCAAGGCGCTCTTCGCGCTTTGCACGCTCGACCCTATAGGCGGCATCGTGGCATTTGCCGTCGCGCTCCTGGTCCTTGCCATCTCCTGCCTCCTCACAAAATCGCGCTCCCTGCCATTGCTCCCGTTTTTGGTGCCGATTTTTGCCATAATCGAGGTCATGGGCAGCACATTGTAACCGATTGCGCATCCTTCTTAAGGAGCATGCCATGGCAACTAATCAAGAAACGGCCGTCATTAAGGCGCGCATGGACCGTATTCCCTCGGCGTTGTCGCCCGAACTTGTCGAGCGCATTTCCGCCGATCGTGCTTCGGGTGCCGTCAACCCGTATCGTTGCAACGACGATCAGGTCATTCGTCGTATTGATCGCGCTGCCGACAAAGGCACGCTTATGCGTCCGGCGTTTATGCGCGATACCGAAAAGATACTTCATCTTCCGGCGTACACCCGTTATGCAGGCAAAACGCAGGTCTTTAGCTTCCGTAGCAATGACGATCTGTCACGCCGCGGTTTGCACGTGCAGCTTGTCTCCCGCATTGCGCGCGATATCGGTCGCGCCCTGGGGCTCAATTGCGATCTGATCGAGGCGATTGGCCTGGGTCATGACTTGGGACACACGCCTTTCGGCCATGCCGGCGAGCGCTTTCTCAACGATATCTATCATGAGCGCACGGGGCGTTATTTTTTCCATAACGTGCAGTCGGTCCGCGTGCTCGACGCACTGTACGGCCGCAACGTGTCGCTCCAGACGCTCGACGGCGTGCTATGCCATAACGGCGAGTACGAGCAGCGAGTGTTTGAGCTCTCGGATATGAGCTCCTTTGACCAGTTTGACCAGACGGTTGAGGATTGCATTGCCACGGGCTATAGCGCAATTGAGCATCTGCGTCCCATGACGCTCGAGGGCTGCGTCGTTCGCATCTCGGATATTCTTGCCTACGTCGGTCGTGACCGTCAGGATTCGATCGCGGCGGGCCTGCTTTCGCCCGACGCTTTTGATGATGGCCGGGGCGGTGCCTACAACAGTTGGATCCTCACGCATGCCTCCATCGATATCGTTGAGCACAGCTATGGTAAGCCGCGTATCGAGATGAGCGAGGACCTGTTTGAGGAAATTCGCCGAGCCAAGCGCGAGAACTACGAGAAGATCTATAGCAAGGGCGGTATCGAAGGCGATTCCGAGGCGGAGCTGCGCGAGGCGTTCGAAAAGCTCTACGACCGTTGCCTGTGGGATCTAAACAGTGGCGACGAGTCCTCTTACATCTTTAAGCACCATATTTCGCGCATTGAGCAGCAGCTTTCCTACTACGATCGCACCTATGCATGGCAGGACGATAAGGACCAGGCGGTCGTGGATTACATTGCGAGCATGACGGACGGTTATTTCTGCGAGCTGACGAGCAAGCTGTTCCCGGGTCTAAAGTTTCCGCATCGTACCTATATTAACGAACGGTAGTTCGTATCCTTTCGGTATACTGTTAGTGGAAAACGTTTTTGATTGATGCACGGGATGACTATGGACGACCTTTTTTCTGCTTCGACGCGCGAGCGTTCTTTTCAGAATGCGCCGCTTGCGGTGCGCATGCGCCCCAATTCCCTCGACGAGTATGTGGGCCAGCAAAAGGCAGTCGGTAAGGGCTCATGGTTGCGTGCCGCGATCGAGCACGATGTGCTTTCGAGCGTGATACTGTACGGGCCGGCCGGTACGGGCAAGACGACGCTGGCACATATTATCGCCAACCATACCAAGAGTGAGTTTGTCGAAGTCAGCGCCGTGACGGGCACCGTAAAGGATCTTCGCCGCGTGATTGACGAGGCCAAGACGCGTCTGAATACGTACGACCGTCGCACCATCCTGTTTATCGACGAGATTCATCGCTTTTCGAAGTCACAACAGGATGCATTGCTGCATGCGGTTGAGAACCGTACCGTTATTATGATTGGCGCCACGACGGAGAATCCGTACTTCGAGGTCAACTCGGCATTGCTCTCGCGCGGTCGCGTGGTGGAGCTTGAGCATCTTAAAGACGAGGACATTGCCACGCTGATCGAGCGTGCACTCGAGGCTCCGCAGGGTTTGAACGGCAAGTTCTCGCTCGATGAGGATACGGTTAAGACCATCTGCACGCTGGCAGCGGGTGACGCTCGCTCGGCGCTCACGACGCTCGAACTTGCGAGCGAGATTGCCGTCACGCGTCCCGATACCGAGGGAACGCCAGCGCCGGCGGCGGGGGAGCGTTATCCCATCACCGTGGATGACGTAAAGATTGCCAATCCGCGTCGCGGCTTTACGTATGACAAAAACGGCGACATGCACTACGACATCATCAGTGCGTTCATTAAGTCCATGCGTGGTAGCGATCCCGATGCCACGGTCTACTGGCTTGCGCGTATGATCGATGCGGGGGAGGATCCTAAGTTTATCGCCCGTCGCATTATGATTCATGCTTCTGAGGATGTTGGCAACGCCGACCCGCAGGCGCTTTTGGTGGCACATGCCGCGTTTAAGTCTGCCGAGGTCATTGGCTATCCCGAGTGCCGTATTAACCTGGCTCAGGCTGCACTCTATGTGTGCTTGGCGCCAAAATCCAACGCGTGTGAGGCTTCGATCGATGCGGCGCTTGCCGATATCCACTCTAGTGGGCTTCGCGAGGTGCCGAGTTATCTGCGCGATCGCCATCGCCCAGGCAGCGACGACTACGGTGTGTATAAATACCCGCACGATTATCCCGAAGGCTGGGTCGATCAGCGCTATTTGCCCGAGGGGCTGGAGCGCGGTGCGTTCTGGCAGCCTGCCGGGCGCGGCTGGGAAGAGTGGCGCGTAGAGCAAAGCGAACGCGACCGCAGCGGGAATGCACCGAAGTAGCTGCTGATAATTTTGTCCCACGTTGCTGCTCTTGGCATGTTCGGTCCCCTTTGGGGTACCATGAAAAGCGTCTGTATTTCGATTCCTTTGGGAGGCTTGTATGAGTCCCATTCAAATCGCCCTGCTGCTGCTCGCCGTTGCCGGCGTGTGGGCCATCGCTGAGCTCGCGCTTACCCTGCGCAAAACCCGCAATGTTGTCGACTCGCTCGATAAGACCGTGAACGACCTCAACAACACCATCGCCGAGGCTCAGCCTGTGGTGGCAAAGCTCGATGGCGCTGTCGATGAGCTTACGCCGGCGCTTGCCCAGATGGAGCCGCTGCTTAAGTCGAGCAAGACGGCAGTTGATGCCCTTACCTCCAATCTCGTAGAGGTCGAAGCCGTGGTTCGCGACATTTCCGAGGTTACGGGCAGCATGGCCGAGGCCAGCAATGCTGTGTCGAGTGTGACCGACTCTGCCGCCGGTGCTGTGCAGAAGCTCTTCAATAAGGTGAAGGCTCCTGCAGCTGAAGCCGAGCGCAAGCTTTCCGCTGCCGCCGAAGAAGCCGAGCAGCCAACCGAGCGCGTCTTGATTGGCAAGGCGGAGGACGAGGCCGCCGATGGCGCAGATGTGGCTCAGAAGTCTGCATCCAAGCGGGCTCAGTATTACACCTATACACCCTCCGAGACCTCTGAGGAGTCCTGCGATGAGTAGCGAAGCAACCTGCCCCATCACGCTGACCGTTGCCGGCGACCCGCGTCTCGCTCGCCTTGTGCGCATGACGGCAGCCAACGTTGGTGCCCTGTGTTCCATGTCTGTCGATCGCATCGAGGACATCCGCATGGCTGCCGAGGAAGCCTTTATCTTTGGCTGCACGGCTGTTGATTCCGACGACATCTCAATCAAATTCGATGTCGATGAATCTCACGTTGGCATGACCTTTACCTTTGGCGATCAGGCCACTGTCGACGAGGATGACCAGGCTGCTGTTTATGCCGAGCTTATTTTGGCGAGCGTGTGCGACTCCTACGAAAAGACTGCGGCGCCCCTGACGCTTTCCCTCGACCTCAAGGCGGATATCTAATATGACCGAACGTTCCCGGAGCGGTAAGACCGCTTGGGACAAGGAGAAAACCCGCGAGCTGTTTCGTCGTTACAAGGAGACCGGTGAACCGGACGCCCGCGAGCAGCTCGTCATGTCCCATATGAATCTGGTAAGGTTTCTTGCCAACAAATTTAAGAATCGCGGCGAGCCGCTCGACGATCTCATGCAGGTCGGCTATTTGGGTTTGCTCAAGGCTATCGACCGCTTTGACCCTGAGCGCGGACTCGAGTTCACCACGTTTGCCACGCCTACCATCTTGGGCGAGATCAAACGCCATTTCCGCGACAAGGGCTGGAGCGTGCGCGTACCGCGTCGTCTGCAGGAGCTCTCGGCCAAGGTCAACCAGGCTATTGACAAACTTACCAACGAGCTGCAGCGTTCGCCCAAGGTGGAGGAGATCGCTGAGTATCTAGATGTGACTGTCGATGAGGTCCTCGAGGCTATGGAATCGTCTTCGGCCTATACCTCGGTGCCCATCGAGGCTCCTGGTGCGTCCGATTCCGACGATGCCCCCTCGATTCTCGACCGTTACGCCGACGACGACAATGAGCTCGACTTTACCGATGACCGTCTGGTCATTGAAGAAGCTATTCGCGATTTCTCGCCGCGCGAACGCGAGGTGATCGAGCTGCGCTTTGTGAAGGGCATGACCCAGATTGAGATTGCCAAGAAGCTGGGTATTTCTCAGGTGCAGGTTTCGCGTCTGCTGCGCCGTACGCTTAAGAAGATTCAGGACAAGATCGACCCCGACGGAGTGATGATTCGTTCATGAGTGAGCACCCCCAACAAACCGATCGTACGCTGCGCGATACCCGCATTCTGACGCTGCGCATTTGGGCTGTTGTCGGCTGCATTGTTATTGCTGCTGTCATCTTTAACCTTATGGGCATCCTGGCACCGGTTATTGAGTTTCTTGCCGTCGGCTCCATCATTGCTTTTGTGATGTCCCCGATTACCAACTGGCTCGAGCACCATGGCGTGAATCGCGGCATCGGTTCGCTTATCGCGCTTATTGTTGTTGTTGCCGTGCTCGTCGGTGTCGTTTGCATCTTGTCGCCGATTCTCTTTGGTCAGATCATGGAAGTCCTGAGCCGCCTGCCCGAGCAGCTTCGTGTTGCGGGTGGCGACCTCAACGAGATGATCTCGCATGCCAAGACGCTCAACAACACGCCGCTCAAGGAGTATCTGGACGATAATCTTTCGTCGCTGGTTGCCGTGGCATCGAAGTATGTGTCTCAGATTGCTGCCGAGCTTGGCCGCGGCGTGTTCCCGCTCATCACCAACACGGCCTCGCAGTTGTTCGTGATCTTCCTTGGTCTGGTGCTTGCATACTGGATGGCCTGCGACTACCCTCGCATGCACCACGAGATTTGCACCATCATCGGTCAGGAGAAGGAGACCTCGTACCGCTTTATGGTCGCCATCCTTTCTCGCTCTGTCGGCGGCTACATGCGCGGTATGGTCGTGACGTCCATCTGCGGTGGTTTCCTCGCCTTTATCGGTTTTATGATCATCGGCCATCCGTATGCGGCGCTCATGGCTATCTTTACCGGCATCATGCATTTGGTTCCGGTCGTCGGTCCCTGGGTGAGCGCAGCAATCGCCACAGTGCTCGGTTTCATGTTCAGCCCCATGTTGGCGTTATGGACGCTCATCGTGACGATGGTCGCGCAAAACGTCACCGATAACGTGATTTCGCCTAAGGTCATGCAGAGCTCGGTGCAGGTGCATCCCATCATGAGTCTCACGGCGCTCGTTATTGGCTCGGCACTCATGGGTCCCATCGGCATGATTATTGCCATCCCGCTGTGCGCGGCCCTCAAGGGTATTTTCGTGTACTACTTCGAGAACGAGACTGGTCGCCAGCTTGTGGCATACGACGGCGCCGTGTTTAAGGGTACGCCGTATCGCGATGCCGATGGCAACCCGGTCGCCGCCTACGACGCGCTCGGCGACGACACCTTCATCTACGAGTCCGAGCTCATCGGCAACGAGACCGCGCCCGAGGCCCAGGCGATGCCTAAGCCCGAGTTCGATAATCCTTGGATCAAGCTCTCGGGTTTGCAACCCGATGCCACGGGCTTCTTCAAGAATCCCTTCGCCAAGGACGATGACTCTAACTCGGACGACACCAAAACCGGCATCGACGACTCCATGGACGATTCGGATTCTAAATAGGTCCCGTTAGCGTTTCTTGATGTTGTAAAAGACAAGAAATACAAGCAAAGCGACTGATAAGGGGCCGGCTACGTAGAAAAAGAGAACGTCAATTGCGCGTAGAGTGTAATAAGCCTTATCGCCGGACATTACTGCATACAACACGTAGCCAAATGCTGGTTGGTTTGCGTACCAGCAGGCGAAAGCCAAAAGCGTTAAAAGTGCCGCTAACAGAAGTGCATTGAGGAAAAATCGTTTGCTTTTCATCGATCGCTCCTTCCGGGTGACTCTTATATGTAATTCTACAGCAGCCCTATTTCAAAGGATCGCACAGTACTAAATAACGTGCACTTTCGCTGGAGGGTCGCTGTTTGGCGGCCCTCTTTTTTGCACTTGCGCGGTGGGATGGTAATATCGTTACGTTTGAACTGTTTCGATGTGAAACCGAGGAGATTCCCTCTATGAGTGCTGACTACCCGTCAATGACTACGGCCGAGATTCGCTCCAAGTTCCTCAACTTCTTTGAGGAGCGCGGTCTTAAGCTCTATCCTTCTTCGTCCCTCGTCCCCGACGATCCTTCGCTGCTGCTTGCCAACGCCGGCATGAACCAGTTTAAGGAGTACTACCAGGGCAAGAAGACCATGAAGGAGATCGGCGCGATCTCCTGCCAGAAGTGCGTCCGCACCAACGACATCGATTGCATCGGCGAGGACGGCCGTCACCTGTCCTTCTTCGAGATGCTCGGCGACTTTTCCTTTGGCGGCGTCTCCAAGCAGCAGGCCTGTGCCTGGGCCTTTGAGCTCATCACCAAGGAGTTCAAGCTGCCGCTCGACCGCCTGTACTTCACCGTCTTTACCGAGGACGACGAGACCCACGACGTGTGGCGTTCTCTGGGCGTTGCCGAGGACCACATTTCCCGCCTGGGCGAGGACGACAACTTCTGGGCCGCTGGCCCCACCGGCCCCTGCGGTCCGTGCTCCGAGATCTACTTTGACATGGGCGAGGAGGTCGGCTGCGGCAGCCCCGACTGCAAGCCTGGCTGCGACTGCGACCGCTTCCTTGAGTTCTGGAACCTCGTGTTTACCCAGTACGACCGCCAGGAGGACGGCTCCATGCCGGAGCTGCCGCACCGCAACCTCGATACGGGCATGGGCCTGGAGCGCATGGCCGCTATCATGCAGCACAAGACTGCTAACTACGACGGCGATCTGATGCAGCACCTCATCAAGCTCGGTGAGGAGATCAGCGGCAAGACCTATGACGCCGACGATTACTCCGGCGCCAGCCGTTCTCTTCGCATCATCGCCGACCACTCCCGTGCCGTCGACTTCATGATCTCTGACGGCATCCTGCCCGGCAACGAGGGTCGCGAGTACGTCCTTCGCCGTCTGCTCCGCCGTGCCGTGTTCCACGGTCGTCTGCTGGGCATCGAGGGCGCCTTCCTGACCAAGTTCATCGACGAGGTCAACGCTCAAATGGGCGAAGCCTATCCCGAGCTTCTCAAGAACGTCGCGCTCGTCAAGGGTATCGTTGCCTCCGAGGAGGAGCGCTTCTCCACGACGCTCGACAATGGCCGTGTCTACCTGGACGAGGCCCTGGCAGCGCTTGCCGAGGGCGCTGTGCTTCCGGGCGATGTCGCCTTTAAGCTGCACGACACCTTTGGTTTCCCCATCGATCTGACCGTCGAGATCGCCGGCACCGCTGGCCACGACGTCGACATGGGCGGCTTCACTGCCTGCATGGAGGACCAGAAGGCCCGCGCCCGCGCTAACGCCAAGGGCGACGCCTGGGGTAGCTTCAACGACGTGTGGGTCGAGCTTTCCGACAAGGTCGCAGCGACCGAGTTCGACGGCTATGACAACGATGTGATCGAGGGCGCCAAAGTTGTCGCCATCGTGCGCAACGGCGAGTCCGTCGAGTCCGCAGCCGCGGGCGAGGATGTCGAGGTCGTGCTCGACCGCACCCCGTTCTATGCCGAGATGGGTGGTCAGCAGGGCGATGCCGGCAAGCTTTCCGCCGAGGGCGTTGTTCTGACCGTTGCCGACACCAAGAACCACAATGGCCTGTATGCCCACGTCGCGCACGTTGCCGATGGCACGCTGACTGTCGGTGCCGCTGTGACCGCCGCGCTCGACGCCGAGCGCCGTGGCTTCCTGCGCCGTAACCACACCGCCACGCACCTGCTCGACGCTGCCCTTAAGCAGGTCCTGGGCGAGCATGTTTCCCAGGCCGGCTCGCTGGTGACGCCCGAGCACCTGCGCTTTGACTTCACGCATTTCGAGGCTCTGTCCTCCGAGCAGCTCAAGGCTGTCGAGGACCTGGTCAACCAGCAGATCTTCGCTTCCAAGCCGGTTGTGACCCGTGTCATGGGCATCGACGAGGCTAAGGCTGCCGGCGCTGTCGCTCTGTTTGGCGAGAAGTACGGCGATGTCGTCCGCGTCGTCTCCGTGGGCACCGAGGACCAGCCGTTCTCCCGCGAGCTCTGCGGTGGCACGCACGCTGCCAACACCGCCGAGATCGGCCTGTTCAAGATCATTTCCGAGTCCTCCACAGGCTCCAATGTCCGCCGTATCGAGGCCGTGACCTCTAAGGGCGCTCTCGATTACATGGCCGACCGCCTGGCACTTGTTGACGCCGCTGCCGCTGCGCTCAAGTGCCGCGTCGACGAGGTTCCCGCCCGTGTGGAGAACCTGCAGGCCGAGCTGCGCGAGACGTCCAACAAGCTCAAAAAGGCTCTGACCGGTGGCTCCTCCGACGCCATTTCCAGTGCCATCGAGGGTGCTGTCGAGCTCGGCGGCTACAAGCTGGTCGTTGCTGAGCTCCAGGGTCTTGAAGCTGCCGACCTGCGCAACGTATGGGATACCGTCCACCAGAAGGTCGCCGGCCCTGTCGCTTGTGTCGTCGCCAGCGTGACTGAGAAGGGCACTCCGGCCCTGCTCGCTGCCGGCTCCGATGACGCCGTGAAGGCCGGGTTCCACGCCGGTAACGTGATCAAGCAGATCGCGGGTCTGGTCGACGGTCGCGGTGGTGGCCGTCCCAACATGGCCCAGGCCGGTGGCAAGAACGCCGCCGGCATCGCCGATGCCCTCGCGGCCGCCAAGACCGCGCTCGGCGCCTAAGAATCTAGGTAGTCGCTGTGGTCGCGCTTGCGCTGGACATAGGGGAGACCAGGATCGGCATCGCCGTCTCGAGCCGTGATGGCAAGATGGCGATGCCCGTCAAGGTGCTTCCGGCTGCCGAGGTCACTGGCATGGCAAAGACGTTTCGCTACTTGGTCGAGGACTTTGAGCCCGATATCCTGGTAAGCGGACGTCCCTTGACCATGGCCGGTGAGCCCGGCCCCCAGGCCGAGCGCGTTGCCGCCGTGGCGCAAAAGATTGCCGACGAGCTCGATCTTCCGCTGGAGTTTGAGGACGAGCGTCTGTCCTCGCAAGAGGCCAAGCGTATCCTGCGCGAGCAGGGCCTCAACGAAAAGCAGATGAGGGGCAAGATCGACATGATTGCCGCCAGCCTGTTTTTGCAGACGTGGCTCGATCGTAAAAACGAGGAGGTTTCGCATGCCTAGCGCTTCCGATCCGCGCCAGCAGAATCGTACACGGCAGCCGGCGTCGCGCGCTGCCCAGCCTGGACAGCGTCCAGCACAGCCGACGCAGCGTGCAGCTCAGTCTGCCGCGCGCCCGGTGCAGTCCTTCTCTCATTCGGGCCAACCTGTTCAACGGACGGGTCAGCAGCCTTCTGCTCGTACGGCCCAGCCTGCAGGCGGTACCCGCTTTAAGCAGCAGGCACCTACCCAGCGAACGCAGGCCCCTCAATCGTATTCGCATCACGCTAGCGGTTCGCATGGCGTTGCTCCGGCGACCTGCTCGAGCTACACCACGCATGCTCGTCGCGGTGCTCAAAAGAAAAGCTCCCCGGTGCCTATGATTATCGGTGGCGTCGTCGCCGTGCTTGCGCTTGTCGCGATCGCTTTCTTTGTCGTGCCAGCCGTCAAGGGCTTCTTTGCCGGTGGGGATACGAAGGTTACGGCTGGTCAGCAGGTTACGGTAACCATTCCCGACGGTGCTTCGGGCGATACGATCGCCTCGATACTTTCCGAGAACCATATCGTCGAAAATCCCAAGGATTACTATGCGGCGGTGAAAAAGCTCAACGCCGATATGTCGCTCAAGCCTGGTACTTATTCGTTCACCACACTCATGGATGCGACCAAGGTTGTTCAGCAGCTCATGGAAGGCCCCAACGCGGGCTCCAATGCGCTGACTATCCCTGAGGGCCTAACGGTCGATCAAGTTGCCGACCGTGTGGCCCAGGTCTACGACAGCATCTCTAAGGAAGACTTCCTCAACCAGGCCAAGGCCTCCAACTACGTGGACGACTATAGCTTTCTCAAGGGCGCCGCCAACGACTCGCTCGAGGGTTTCTTGTTCCCCAAGACCTATTCGTTGGGTGATTCGCCGACGTCCGATGTCGTGATTCGCGCCATGCTCGATCAGTTTAAGACCGAGTACAAGTCGCTTGACTTTGCGAGCTGCGAAGCCAAGATCAAGGAACGCTACGGTGTGGAGATGTCCGACTACGACATCGTCAACTTAGCCTCTATCGTTGAGCGCGAGGGCCTCAACGCCGATCAACGTGCGCACGTGGCCTCGGTCTTTTACAACCGCCTTGCCGGCAAGCTCGACGGTCTGCGCTATCTTAACAGCGATGTGACCATGATGTATGTCACCGGTGGCGAGGTTACCGCCGACGACCTGCAGAGCGATAGCCCGTATAACACCTATAAGCACGAGGGCCTGCCACCCACGCCCATCTGCTCTCCGTCGCTCGAGGCGCTCAAGGCCACGCTTGAGCCGACCGACTCCGATGACCTATATTTCTACATTACGCAGGACGAGGAGTACTTCTCGCAAACCTACGAAGAGCATCAACAGTCTTGGAATTAACATGAGGATTTTTAGCCCCAAACGATACGTTGCCTCGGTCGATCGCATCGACCTTGATACCCTGTGGGCCGACGGCAAACGCGCCATTCTGCTCGATCGCGATAACACCCTGGTGCCGCGCGACACCGAGCAGGTTCCCACCGCGGTTTCCGCTTGGCTCGACGCCGCCCGCGCCAAAGGCTTTAAGCTGTGCATGGTGTCCAACAACTGGCATCGCGACCAGGTCATGAGCTCTGCGCGCGAGCTGGGACTTGAGGCTATCAGCCACGCCATGAAGCCGGCGCCGTTTGCCCTCAAGGCGGGTCTTAAGCGCCTCGGCGCCACGGCCGACGAGACGGTGTTGATTGGTGATCAGCTCTACACGGACGTGTGGAGCGGCAACTTCGCCGGCGTCGATACCATCCTGGTAAAGCCGCAGGCGACGCAGGACCTGTGGTATACGCAGATCTTCCGTATCTTTGAGCGCCGGGCCCTGCGTGACCTTCCCTGCGAGGAATAGGTCTCGTCATGTCCCAGCACACCAAACACGGCTGCGACCATATCTTCTTTATCGGCTTTTTGGGCGCGGGCAAATCGACGCTCGCGCGCAACGTCGGCACCATGTTCAAGCGGCGTTTTATCGATACCGATCGCCTGGTCGTGCGCCGTTGCGGCAAGTCGGTAACCGAGATTTTTGAGACCGAGGGTGAGGATCGTTTTCGCGAGCTCGAGACCTCGGCGCTCCGTTCGCTCCAAAGCGAGCGCAGCCTGTTGGTTTCGTGCGGGGGCGGTATCGTCGAGACGCCGGTGAATATTGAGCTGATGCACGAAATGGGTACGTGCGTGTACCTCGAGGGTGACTTCGAGGATTCGATTCGCCAGATTCGTCGGTCCGACACGCGCCCCGATTTCCGCTCTCCCGAGCATGCCGCGCGCCTGTTTGAGCATCGCCGTCCGCTATATCGCCAGGCCGCCGACCTTACCCTTGATATTCGCAACAAGTCCTTCGAGGACGTTTCCTACCTTTGTGCCGAGATGCTTTTGGAGCGTGGGCTGCTATGATTCGCCGTCAACTGATCAATTTCCAAAACCGCAGTGTCGATGTCCGCGTCGGATTGGGCGCGTTCGATGAGCTGTCGCGCATGTTTGCCTCGGCCGTTGGCAAGCCTAAGCGCGCGATGGTGGTTTGGAACGACGTCACATCCGAGCGTTTTGGTGAGGTCGTCGAGCATGCGCTGGTCGACGCCGGTTTTGCCGTGTCGCCGCTAGTCCTCGAGGTTTCGCCTGCTGGTGCCACGCTGGCCGATGCTGATGCTATCTTTGGCGCCCTGTCTGCCAACGGCATTACCTGCGACGATCTGGTTGTCGCCGTTGGCGACGCCGCAACCTGCTCGGTTGTTAGCTGGTGCGCCAATCAGTGGTGCGGTCGCACTGAGTGCGCCTTGCTGCCGACGACGTTCGACGCCATGCTCACGGTCGCGACGACCATGAAGCCGCTCGTCGCCTCGTCGGCCAATGCGCTTCCCGCCATCGCGTTCCGTCCCGAACCTGGCTTGATCGTGTGTGACCTCGACCTTGTTCGCGAGGCGGACCCCGAGGACCTCAAGCTCGGCTATGTGGTACTTGTTGGCACCATGCTTTCGAGCAGCAAGTCCCGCTGGAATCAGTTTACTGAGACCGTCCCCGAGATTCTCGCGGGCGAGGAGGTCGCGCTCGTCAATGCCGTTCAATGGTCTCAGACTGCCCGCAAGGACGTACTGATGGCCACGAACCCGAGCGCTCGCCATGCGCTTGATTTTGGCAAGACGGGGGAGCGTACCCTGCGCGCCTGCTTGGGCGATGCCGCTTCGCAGGTCCCTGTCTACCAGCTGTTGTCCGAGGGCATGCGCTTTGAGGCGCGCGTTGCCCACGATGCCTGCGACTTTGATATCGATTACGTCTTTGAGGTCGATGACTGCCTGGAGGATTTTGGTATCGAGGAGCTTGCTTTCGATCTGGAGCCTGCCGCATATATCGAGGAGTTCCGCAGACAGCAGTTTGTCCGCTCGAACCGCAACATGTTGCCGCTGCCCGCGGCGCTCGGCGCCATTCGTCTAACGAGCGTTGAGGACGAGGTTCTTGAGCGCCATGCTCACGCCTACTTGGCTTCTCGCAAAGAACTTCTCTAAGATTTATTGACATCCATCGTCTTTCGTATCATGTTGAGGGACGGGTTTCCAATCGGTTGCGGATCGCATGCGATTCCGTCGTTCGGTTGAGACCCGTCCCGTCTATATAGAGACAACAAGAAAGGAATCTGCATGTCTGAGTTTGCTGCCGGTCCTGCCGGTCGTATCGAGCGTGTCCGTGCCCTGATGGCCGAGCGTGGCTACGACGCCATCGTGGTGCGCGACGAGGCCAACCTTCGTTGGCTTACGGGCGTTAAGGGCGTCTTCGACTACACCTTCGAGTTCCCGCACGCTGCGTTTATTACGGCCGACCAGTGCCTGTTCCACACCGACTCGCGCTACCTCAACAGCTTTGAGGAGAACACGCCCACCGGCAGCCCCTGGGTCTACGACATGGACGAGGGTACCATCCCCGGCTGGGTCGCCGGCAAGATTGCGGCTAACAAGTGCCGTGTCTGTGCTGTCGAGGACGATATGCAGATTAACTTCTACCATGGTATTCAGCGCGGCCTGGAGGACCGTTCCGTCGCCTGCATGCTGCCGCTGATGCACGACGACATCCGCAAGATGCGCGCCATCAAGGATGCCGAGGAGATCGAGCTCATGCGCCATGCACAGTCGATCACCGACGCCGCCTTCCAGCACATGCTCGGCTTTATTATGCCCGGTATGACCGAGAAGCAGGTTCGCAACGAGCTCGAGAACTTTATGTTCGCCAACGGCGCTGACAGCCTTGCCTTCGGCTCCATCGTGGCGAGCGGTCCCAACACCGCCAACCCGCATGCCGTGCCGAGCGACCGCGTGATCGAGAAGGGCGACTTTGTCCTCATGGATTACGGCGCGGGCTACTGCGATTATCGTTCCGATATGACGCGCACCGTCGTGATGGGCGAGCCCACGCAGGAACAGCTCGACCTGTATGCGCTCGTGCGCCGTACGCACGAGGAGTGCGTCGCCGCCATCCATCCGGGCGTCGAGGGCAACGACATTTTCAAGCTTTCCAAGAAGATCATCGGCGATGCCGGCTATGGCGATTACTACAACCATGGTCTGGGCCACGGCGTGGGCATCGACATCCACGAGCTGCCCAACTTCAACCGCAGCAAGAACACCATCGAGATCGGCTCGGTTGTCACCATGGAGCCCGGCGTCTACCTGCCCGGCGTGGGCGGCGTGCGCCTTGAGGACTACGGCGTGGTCACCGAGAACGGCTACGAGCCCTTCACCAAGACCCCGCACGACCTGCACGTTATCGACTGCTAGTCTACTTCGGTAGATAGTTTGGGGCGGGGCGTCCGAATCGATCCGGACGCCCCGCGTTCTCTTTTTATGCGCTCGCTGCAGGCGCCGTCTGCAAGTGTATAATTTCTATCGTATGTAATTTGGACGCTTGTGCGTTCTGCCCATAAGAAGAAAGGTCGCTATGCCTACCATTTCTACCGCCGACTTCAAGAACGGCCTCGGTCTCCGCATCAAGGACAAGGTCTACACCATCGTCGAGTTCCAGCATGTCAAGCCGGGCAAGGGCGGCGCGTTTGTGCGCTACAAGACCCGCGACATCAAGAGCGGCCGCGTCGTCGAGAACACCTGCAACGCCGGCACCAAGTTCGAGAGCGTCATGCTCACCACCCGTGAGTTCCAGTACCTCTACAACGATGGTACCGACTACATCTTCATGGACAACGAGTCCTATGAGCAGGTTCCCGTTCCCGAGGACATGGTGGGCGAGAACTCCAAGTGGCTGCGCGAGAACGACGTCTGCCAGCTGCTCTTCGCCGACGATGAGCTCATGGGCGTGACCCCGCCGATGTTCATCGAGACCACTATCGTCCAGACCGACCCGGGCTTTAAGGGCGACACCGTCCAGGGTTCCACCAAGCCGGCCACGATCGACACCGGCGCTGTCATCCAGGTCCCCATGTACCTCAACGAGGGCGAGGTCATCAAGGTTGACACCCGCGACGGCAAGTTCGTCTCCCGCGTCTAGCAACCAACTCTTCTAGGAGGACTCATGCCCCAGGAAATCAAGATTGACGGCATCGGCATTTCGCCCGATGTTCTGACCGCCATCGTCTCGCGCGCCGTGTCCGATGTCGAGGGCATCGCCTCCGTTGGCGTCAAGGACCTTGCCACCAACCTTGTCTCCATGATGCTCTCGTCCAAGGCCCCGGCTTCCGAGCCGGCGGTCGAGGCCGAGGTCGTTGGCGACAAGCTCGCACTCACCGTGCGCGTCGTGGTGTTCTTTGGCTATCCGTTCAAGAAACTCGCCGAGGCCGTTCGCGCTGCCGTGGTCGCCGCCATCGATGCCCAGGTGGGCGTTGAGGTCGAGCGCGTTGACGTTTGCATCGACGGCCTCGTTTTCCCCAAGGAGTAACCTTTGAGCCTTAAGGTTTATCGCGGGCGTACGCTTGCCCGCAGTCAGGCGCTGCAGCTGCTATTCCAGGCCGAGGCCACGGACAGCCCGCTCGAGCGCGTCCTCGAGGGTGATTTCCTGATCTCGAAGGGTCCCCTCGACCCCTATGCGCTGGAGCTGTGTCGCGGTGCCTACGAGCATATCGACCGCATCGACTGCGCTCTGCGCTCCGTTGCCAAGAACTGGGATCTTATGCGCATGCCCGGCGCCGACCGCAACCTGCTGCGTATCGCCGTTTACGAGATGCGTTTCCTCACCGACGAGGAGGTCTCGGACGCCATCGTGATCAACGAGGCCGTCGAGCTTGCCAAGGCCTATGGCACCGACCAGTCCGCGTCGTTTGTCAACGGCGTGCTGGGTAAGATCGCTCGCAGCGAGGAGCTGCCGGGCGAGGACCTATACCAAGAGCTGCTGGCCGAGGATCGCGCTCGCGAGGAGGCACAGGCTGCCGAGGCTGCCGCAAAGGTTGCAGCTGCTCAGGCCGAGGCTGGCGTGCTGGCCGAGGGCGCGGACGCTGCTGAGGCCGTCGAGGCCGACTCCGTCGAGGAGTAGTCATGCCAGAGGATTCTGTCCGCAACTTTGACGAGATCTCGGACCGTTTGGATCAGATCATCGCTACCGTTCGCTCCAAGGATACCTCCTTGGAGCGTTCGCTCGATCTGTTTGACGAGGCGATTGAGCTGGGCTCCCGCGCGGTCGACATGGTCGATAAGTTTGAGCTGACGCCGCGTGAGGCCGACAAGCTCGAGCAGGAATACGATGAGGATGCGGCAAACGAATCCTAGAATAGCTAGGCCGCATCTCCGGATACGAATGGTTGATGGCATTCATGAAACGTGTGCGTCTTGATGACGAACTGATTTCACAGGGCATCTGCGCCGATCGCGCGGATGCCCTTCGCACTCTTATGGCCGGCTTGGTCTCGAGCGGCGGCGAGCGCTTGACTTCACCGGGCCTTAAGGTGACCCCGGGCCTGCCGCTGCACGTGAAGGGGCGCATTCCCTATGTTGGCCGCGGCGGTCTTAAGCTCGAAGGCGCGCTTGATACGTTTGGTATCAATCCGACGGGCCTTGCCTGTCTGGATGTGGGCTGCTCTACCGGCGGCTTTACCGATTGCCTGCTCAAGCGCGGAGCTGCGACCGTTGTCTCGGTGGACGTTGGTCGCGCCCAGTTCGATTGGTCGTTACGTCAGGACGATCGCGTGACGCTGCATGAGCGCACAAACGTGACGCAGCTGCCTGAGCTTGGCTATGCCGGCGCCATCGACCTGGCTGTGTGTGATGTCTCGTTTACCAGCATCGCGAACATTATCGATGCGGTGCTGGCGTGCCTGGCGCCTACGGGTGCATTCTGCACGCTTGTAAAGCCGCAGTTTGAGGCTCCGGCGGCGCTGGTGGGTGAGGGCGGCATTGTGACCGATCCCGCCGTGCGCCGCGATACACTCGTTGCGGCAGTTGAACTCTTTGCTGCCAAGGGGCTGTTCCCGGTCGATGTGTGCGTGTCGCCCATTCATGGTGCCAAGGGAAACGTTGAGTTTTTCCTGTACGGCACGAGATTTGACCCCGGCGACCGCACGCAAGACGAGCTGCAATTCCAGGTATCGGTTTTGAGCGAGAAAGCTGCAACGCTATGAAGGTCTTTCTGGTTCCCAATTACTACAAGCAAGAGGCGGTTGAGAGCGGCCTGATGCTCGAGCTTTGGCTGACGCGCCAGGGCTATGAGGTCGCATGGGCTGCCGACCAGCGATCGAAGATTCAAAGCACGCCTGATATTGACGGCTCCGATCTGGTCATTACGCTCGGCGGCGACGGTACGTTGCTGCGCGCTGCCCGCATCCTCAACCATCGCGAGATTCCTATCCTCGGTCTTTCCTATGGTCACCTGGGCTTTTTAACTGCTGCGAGCCCCGAGGAGCGCGACATTCTGCAGGTCGTGAGCGACGCCCTTTCCGGCGAGCTGCACGTGAGCCGTCGCGCCACCATCGCCGCGGATATCGTGTCCGTGCGCGACGATGGCACGAAGGATGTCGTGCGCACGTTCGCCCTCAACGACATGGCGCTCACGCGCGGCCCCCTGTCCGATATGGTTGAGTTCGACATCACGGTGTCGGGCCACCATATCGATCGACTGCGTGGCGACGGCGTGGTCGTGTCCACGGCGACTGGTTCTACGGGGTACGCGCTCAGTGCAGGTGGCCCCATTGTGAGCCCCGACTATACGGGTATGGTCTGCGTACCCATTGCGCCGCACACCATTCAGGCCCGTGCCTTCTTGACTTCGCCGAGTGATGTCGTCGAAATCTTTATGTCCGATGATCGCCCGAGCGTTCCGGCGATCGCTATCGATGGACAGTTTATTACCTGCGACGGCACGGTCGAGAGCGTGGCCGTGCGCCGAGGCCCAGGCGATGTGCTGCTGCTCGACTACGGCCCCGAGAGTTTTTACAACTCGGTGAGCCGCGTATTCTACGGAGTCCGTCATGATCGATGAGCTGCAGGTTTCTAACATTGCACTCATTCGTGAGGCGACGCTGGTGCCGAGTGCCGGCCTGACTGTCCTGACAGGCGAGACCGGCGCCGGCAAGACCGCGCTGCTCTCGGCCCTTAAGCTTATTTTGGGCGAGCGTGCGGATTCGTCGACGGTGCGCGAGGGCGAGGCGCTGGCGAGCGTCGAGGCACGCCTGTTTGACGGCCCGCACGACACGGAGGGCTTCACGGTCCAGCGCAGCCTTTCTGCCGAGGGCCGCAGCCGCGTGAGGATTGACGGCCGCATCGCCAGCGTGCGCGAGCTTTCGGAGCGCGTCGGCGTGATGATGGATCTGTGCGGTCAGCACGAGCACCAGCGCCTCCTCGACCCGGCGCATCACGTTGCCATGGTCGATGCCTGGGCGGGGCGCTCTGCGCTCGAGGCACTCGAGCACTACCGTACTTGCTTTAAAGCCTCGCGCGCGGCTGCCAAGGAGGTCCGTCGCGTTGAGGAGGCCTCGCGTGCGCAGGGGAGTCGTGTCGAGGAGGCGCGCTTTGCCCTCGAGCGCATCGGCGAGGTCGACCCTAAGCCGGGCGAGTATGAGGAACTCGAGGAATTGCTGCCGCGCTCCGAACATGCCGAGGTACTGGTTGCCACAGCTAACGATGCCCATGCATCGCTTGCCGCCGAAGGGGGAGCGCTCGATGCCGTGAACAGCGCCGTGGCAGAGCTTTCCCGAATGGCTACCGTCGATCGCAAACTGGGCGACATTGCCGAGACGCTTTCGGATGCCTGCATCTCGCTTGAGGATTGTGCCAACGAGCTGCGCGCCTATCGCGATGGGGTCGCCTTCGATCCTCGCGAGCTCGCTCGCATGCGCGAGCGGTATTCCGACCTCAAGGGCCTGCTGCGTCAGTGGGGTCCGACCATGGACGATGTTTTTGCCATGCGTGATCGCTCGCAAGAGCTGCTTTCGCTGGTTGATGATGGCGATGAACAGATCAAAATGGCGCGTGAAGCGCTTGGCGCGGCGGAGCACGAACTGTTTGCTGCCGCCAAGGCGCTTAAGCGCGCTCGCAATACGGCGGCCCCGCGCTTCTGTCACGAGGTTGGCCGCCAGATGGCTCGCCTGGAGATGGGTAGTGGCGAGCTCGTCTGGGAGTCGCGCGATCTTCCCCGTGCTGAGTGGACGCCGGTTGGTCCTTCGAGTTACGAGCTGCTATACCGCAGCGGTGCCGGCTTGACGCCACGCCCCCTGCGCCGCATTGCGTCGGGCGGCGAGCTCAGCCGCGTCATGCTGGCAAGCAAGGTTGTCCTCGGTAACGCGGACGGTGTCGATACGCTGGTGTTTGACGAGGTCGATGCTGGTGTCGGTGGCTCCACGGCGCGTGCGCTCGCGGGCGTGCTGGCAGATCTCGCCGCTACGCATCAGGTGATTGTCGTAACCCACTTGGCGCAGGTCGCCGTCATGGCCGACAAGCATTATGTTGTCAGTAAGGAACCGGGCGATGTTCCCCAGACGCATTTGGACGAGGTAACCGGCGAAGCGCGTACCGCCGAGATCGCCCGCATGTTGAGCGGCGATCAGTCCGAGGCAAGCCTGGCGCACGCCAAACAGATGCTTGCGGAGGCGCGTGCCTAGGCCGAGCCGCCACATGTATGTCCAATCCGGCCGCCACGAAACGGGTCCATCTACTACGTTTGGCAGGGCATCGGCAACCACGCCAAGAATTGCAAAAAGAAAACCGCAGGTAGAACGCCTGCGGTTTTCTCTATTTTGGGTGTATGGTTGGCGCTTGAGGTTAAAACGTAGTAGATGGGCGGATTTCGTGGCGAGGGGCGTCTATCGGCTCCCCAATCTACCTACTCAACGACCTTATCCGGCTGGATGAGCTCCTCGTAGTAGCTGATATGCTCACGCGCGTCTTCAATCTCGGGCAGCAGGAAGTTGTAGATGACTTCGATGATCATCGTGGCACTGATCTTGGAGAACGCAAAGTCGCCTGTCGTCAGCAGCGCTTCGTGGTTGACGGTATTAAAAGTGTAGTCTGCCAGGCGCGCGAGTGGGGATTTGCTGTCACTGCTGATGACGACTACGGTTGCGCCGCAGTTGCGAGCCGCTTTTGCCATGCGATTCAATCGGCGCGATTTGCCGGAGTTTGAGATAAGCACGATGACGTCACCCGGGCGTAACGTGAGCGCAAAGCCGATTGATGTCTCGCTAATGGTGCTCGCCATGCAGCGCAGGCCCAGCTGCGAAAACTTAAACGTCGCATCGAGCGCGACCGCGTTCGTATTGCCCACAGCTGCAAACTCAATAACCCCTGCATGCTTAAGGGCATGCACAACAGCCGCCAGCGTATCGTGGTCGATCCCGTCGATGGTCGCATTAAGCTCGCTCACCTTGGCAGCCAGGATATTCTTGAGGCTCTGCTCCATATTGTCGAGCGAGACCTCGTCAGTCAGGCCCTCGTTACGCTGGCTTTCCAAATCCCTCGCCAACGAAAACTGAAAGCTGCGGAAGCTACCAAAGCCAAGCTTGCGGCAGAAGCGCGAAACGGTCGCCTCGGACGTGGCGGCGGCGCGTGAGAGCTGAGCGGCCGTGAGGCGCGGCGCCTCGGACTGGTGCTCCAATATATAGTCGACAATGCGCTGCTCGGACTCGCTGTATCCCTGATGGGTGCTTATGAGGGAAAGTGCGCTCTTGCTACTATCGGTCATGGATGGCTCCTCGTTGGCATGAAAATCCAATTTGATTTGCAATGCCATAGTATACGGGCATTTCCAATTACAAGATACACCTTGCCGTTTCAAGTGTTGATGGTAAACTTTCACCTACCGTTTACGGTTATGAAAGAACCTTTCACCGGAGAATTGCACCTTGCCTCTTCTCACGCGGACGGTAGGTTGGTATCTTTCAGTTGTGGAAAAACGCGCATCGAAGCGCGTGTAGGGGAGCGCCCGCGGGCGCTGTACTCAAGAAGGAGGGACACATGGCTAAGTTTGACATCATCGCCGCCACCGGTTGCCCGACCGGCATTGCGCACACCTTCATGGCGAAGGAAGCGCTGGAGAAGGCAGCTGCCGAGCGCGGTCTGACCATTAAGGTCGAGACTCATGGCCAGGTCGGTGTCGAGAACGAGCTCACCAAGAGTGAGATCGCTGGTGCCAAGGCCGTCGTCGTCGCAGCCGACAAGGATGTCCAGGCTGAGCGTTTCGCCGGTAAGCCCATGGTTTCCGTTGGTGTTTCCAAGGCCCTGTCCGTTGAGGCCGCCGGTAAGCTGATTGACCGCGCGCTCGCCGCCAAGGGCGACAGCACGGTTGCAGCCACTGCCGATGTCGAGGATGAGGTCGAGGAGAAGGAGTCCATCGGCCACGTCATCTACAAGCACCTCATGAACGGCGTCAGCCACATGCTGGTCTTCGTTGTTGCTGGTGGTGTTCTGACCGCTGTCTCGTTCCTGTGGGGCATTACGTCCTTCGATTCGACGGCGTCTGACTACAACAGCTTTGCTGCGATGCTCAAGATCATCGGCGGCATCGCCATGAACCTTATGGTTCCGGTGCTTTCCGCCTACATCGCCGAATCCATCGGCAAGCGCCCGGCGCTCGTCCCCGGCTTTGTTGCCGGTATGATCGCCATCCAGGGCCTGCCTGTTAACGCCGAGACCGGCATGATCGATGCCGGTGGCGCCGGCGTGGGCTTCGGCTTCCTGGGCGGCATCGTCGGCGGCTTCCTTGCCGGCTATGTCATCTTGCTGCTCGAGAAGGTCTTTGCCGGTCTGCCCAAGAATCTGGACGGCCTCAAGGCTATCTTCCTGTACCCGCTGTTCTCGACGGCTATCGTCGGCCTGGTCATGCTCGGCATTTCCGGCCCCATGGCTGCCATCAACACCGCCATGATGGACTTCCTCAAGGGCCTGTCCGCCTCTGGCGCCGTTGTCCTGGGTCTTGCCATTGGCTGCATGTGCGCCTTTGACATGGGCGGCCCGGTCAACAAGGCTGCTTACGTCACCGGTACCGCTATGCTCACCGAGGCTCTGGCCGCCGGTGTTGGCACCGATACCTACAACTTCGGCACCAACTTCATGGCTGCCGTCTCCGCCGCCTGCATCGTTCCGCCGCTGATCACCACCTTTGCCGTCGTTGTCGGCAAGAAGTACTTCAGCCAGGAGGATCACGACGCCGGTGTCGTCAACCTCATCCTTGGATGCACCCACATCACCGAGGGCGCCATTCCGTTCATGACCAAGAACATCTGGCCCGTCATGCCCATCATGATGCTCGGCTCCTCTATCGCTTCGATCCTGACCATTATGTTCAACGTTCACGATCCGGCGCCTCACGGTGGCTTCCTGGTCCTGCCCGTTGTCGAGAACGGTCCGCTTTGGGTCCTCGCGATCCTCATCGGCGCTGTTGTCGGTGGCATCCTGTTCGTGGCCTTCAAGAAGTACGACTTCGAGAAGAACCAGAAGGCCGCTCCTGCAGCCAAGCCGGTTGAGGCTCCCAAGGCCGCTCCCGTCGAGGCCCCCAAGGCCGAGGCTGTCGACTTCGTGAAGGTCGAGAACGTCTTTGTCGCCGAGGACTTCGCTTCTCGTGACGAGGCTCTGAGCTTCGTTTCCAACCAGGCCGTCAAGGCCGGTATCGCAAGCGACGCCGACGCCGTGATGAACGCCTTCCTGGCCCGCGAGGCCGAGGGCACCACGGGCATGATGGAGGGCTTCGCCATCCCGCATGCCAAGTCCGACGCCATTACCGAGGCTGCCGTCATCGTCGTCAAGGACGAGTCCGGTGTGACCGGTTGGGACACCATGGACGGCGCTCCCGTCAATGTGGCTATCGCTCTGCTCATCCCCGGTGCCCAGGCCGGCACCACGCACCTCAAGATCCTGTCCAAGGTCGCCGAGGCGCTCATGGACGAGGACTTCCGTGCCACTGTCAAGGGTTCCACCGACGCCGCCGAGATCGCCAAGACGATCAACGCCCGCCTGGTCTAACCCCGCAACACGCGAATACCATCGCCCCCTGTAACAAAGGCGAGGACTCCACTCGGAGCCCCCGCCTTTTTTCACTCCCTTCTGTAAGGTGCGTTGAAATAGGGACTGTTTAAACGTTTCAACCGCAAAATCAGTCCCTATTTCACCGCAACTTCCAGAAGGGCATAGAGGGAACTGCCCATTGAGTCTTTGTCGCGAACAGATCCTCAGCCAGAATTCCGTTCGCACGATATTGCTCTGAGCCGACCGAGTTTCCGTAGCTTGCCTGCCGGGCGGGGCGGTTAAGTTTGTCGCGAGTTCCGCACGCAAAGGAAAGCACTTAATGTGCTTTTCGTCTTGCGCAGGACTGTAGAGCAGCAAACTTAACCGCCCCGCCCGGCAGGCAAGCGTACAGGAACGACATCTGTCCAACAATTCGTGCGAAACATAATGAAAAACCGTTTGATGTGAGTTAATATAAACAACGTCGTGAATCTGACTCCTGCCACATGCATGACAGGGGTTAAACACAAAAAAGGAGTCAACTATGGTTTCTGAGAAGGCTACCCTCGTTAATCCTCAGGGTCTGCACATGCGTCCGGCTGGTCTGTTCGCCTCCACCATGGGCAAGTACGCCTGTGACGTGACGGTCGTCACCCCCGAGAAGGAGGTCAACGGCAAGTCCCCGATGGCACTCATGGCTGCTGGTATCCCCTGCGGTACCGAGGTCGAGGTCAAGTGCGACGGCGCTGACGAGGCCGAGGCTCTGGCTGCTGCCATCGAGCTCATCAAGAGCGGTCTTGGCGAGTAGAACTCAAACGGGTCGCATGTTGAACAACTAAGTTCATATTTGGGGGCGCAGTGACCTGTTGTAAGGTAGCTGCGCTCTTTTGTCATGGATATGGCAAAACGCTTTATCACATGACACGGAGAGAGGAATGGGAATGTATCAGGGAGTCAACGCTTCCGAGGGCATCGGTATCGGCACCGTCATGGTCGCCGTCGATCCCGACTTGACGTTTGAGCCGCACGAGGTTGCTGATTCGGCAGCAGAGAAGGAGCGCTATCAGTCCGCTCTTTCGGTCTTCTGCGAGAAGACCCAGGCTCAGGCCGACCACATGAAGGAGACGGTGGGCGAGGCCGAGGCCGAGATCATGAGCGGACACATTGTCCTGGCTCAGGACCCGGGCATGACCGACGCCATCAACGCCGCCATTGACGGCGGTACCTGCGCCGAGCAGGCGCTCATGGACACCTCGACCATGTTCGAGAACATGTTCCTGTCCATGGACGACGAGATGTTCCGTCTGCGCGCGGCCGACATCGCCGACATCCGCACCGGTATTCTGGCCGAGCTGCTGGGCAAGGAGGTCGTCGACCTCTCCGTCCTGCCTGAGAACACCGTCGTTGTCGTGCACGACCTCACGCCGTCCATGACCGCCACGATCGATAAGGCCCACGTTGCCGGTATCGTCACCGAGACCGGTGGCCGCACGTCGCACTCCGCGATCATTGCGCGCGCCCTTGAGATTCCGGCTGTCCTTTCGGTCTCTAACAGCTGCACCGCGCTTCGCAACGGCATGACCGTCGTCGTCGACGGTGGCAAGGGTGTTGTCGAGGCCGATCCCGACGAGGAGACGCTCGCTGCCTACACCGCCAAGGCCGAGGCCTTCGCTGCCGAGAAGGCAGCCCTCGAGGCCTTCCGCGGCAAGCCTTCTGTGACTGCCGATGGCATCAAGAAGATCATCGCCTGCAACATCGGTAACCCCGATGACGTGCCCAACGCGCTCGATCACGATGCCGAGGCTATTGGTCTGTTCCGCTCCGAGTTCCTGTTCATGGACTCTGCTGAGCTTCCTTCCGAGGAGGAGCAGTTCAACGCCTACCGCAAGGTCGCTAGCGCGCTCAAGGGCGCTCCGGTCATCATCCGTACGCTCGATGTGGGTGGCGACAAGGAGATCCCGTACCTGCACATGGTCAAGGAAGACAACCCCTTCATGGGCTTCCGCGCCGTGCGTTACTGCCTCGCCAACCCCGACCAGTACAAGGTCCAGCTCCGCGCCCTGCTGCGCGCCAGCGCCTTTGGTGACGTCAAGATCATGATCCCGCTCGTCACTTGCGTCGAGGAGGTCGTGGCCGTCAAGGAGCTCGTCGAGCAGTGCAAGGCCGAGCTGACCGAAGAGGGCCGCAAGTTCAACGAGAACATCGAGGTCGGCATCATGGTCGAGACGCCCGCCGCTTCGCTGCTCGCTGACCGCCTGGCCGAGGTCGCCGACTTCTTCTCCATCGGCACCAACGACCTGATCGGCTACACCATGTGCGCCGACCGTGGCAACGACACCATCTCCAACCTGTACCAGGTGTACTATCCCGCCGTGCTCCGCTCGCTCAAGAACATCATCGAGAGCGGCGTGAAGGCCGGCATCATGGTCGGTATGTGCGGCGAGGCCGCTGCCGATCCGCTGCTTGAGCCGCTGCTGATCAGCTGGGGCCTGGAGGAGTTCTCGATGAGCGCTCCGTCCATCCTGCGCGCCCGCAAGACCATCAGCCAGTGGACCAAGGCCGAGTGCGACGAGCTCGCCGAGAAGGCACTCGCCTGCAACACTGCCGCCGAGGTCAAGGCGCTGCTCGAGTCCGCAGCTCGCTAATTTGGTATCAGAGGTAACCGCGTGGTTGGAATGGGCCAATCACGCGGCCCTCACATATACAGGGGGTACTGTAAATGTTCTACACGCTAACCGCTAACCCGGCTGTCGACATGACGGTTTCGAGCTCTCCGCTCGAGCCCGACGAGAACGTCCGCACCGGCTCGGCCAGCTACACGGCCAACGGCAAGGGCCTCGACGTGTCCTTCGCCTTTAAGAAGATGGGCGTCGACACCGTCGCGCTCGGCTTCTTCGCTGGCTTCACGGGCAAGTTCATCGTCGAGGAGGTCATGAACCTGGGTTGCCTGTGCCGCCCGGTCTGGACCGACGGCATCACGCGTATCAACACCTACGTCAACGATGGCCAGCACGAGTACGGCATCCTCAACCCCGGTGCTCCTATTACGCCGCAGCACCAGGAGGAGCTCTACAACATCCTGGACACCGCGGGCGATCTTGAGTGCCTGATCGTCTCTGGTTCCGTGCCTCCCAAAGCTACGCCCGACTTCCTGGCTCAGGTCATGGAGCACGCTCAGGCCCGTGGTGCTGACGTCGTCCTGGACCTGTCCTCCGACAAGCTCAAGGAGCTCGCTCACAAGAAGCCGCTGCTCATCAAGCCGAACCATCACGAGATGAAGGCCATCTTCGGCGTGCCGGTCGACACCGATGACGAGGTTCGCGTTGCCATGAAGCTCGCCCACGACGCCGGCGTCCAGAACGTGCTGCTCACCCGTGGCAGCCGCGGCGACGCTTACTTCTCCAACGGCGAGGACATCTGGTACGCCAAGCGTGAGTTCAACATCAAGCTGGTCTCTTCCGTCTGCGCCGGCGACTGCACCCTCGCTGCATTCCTGCACAAGTGGTACAGGGATCGCGACAACGTCGAGGAGGCCATGAAGCTCGCTATGGCCACCGGTGCTAACGTTGCCGAGTCCGTGGGCATTGGCGACTTCGGTCACGTTGACGAGTACAGCAAGCGCGTTGCTGTCCGCAAGCTCGATCGCCAGTAATCGATACGCGACATATTCGTGCGCATGCGGCGCCCCGGTTTCGGCCGGGGCGCCTTTTTTGTTCGGCCATGGGGGAGAGGTGTCCTGCCGTACTTCATCGCTTCCACACCGTTCACCGAGTTGTCCTAGCCTTTTACCGATGGGTGGAATATACTTTCATCAACACGTTACTTCGTGAAAGGAACATTCATGATTTACACGCTCACTGCAAATCCCGCCATTGACTACAACATCGCCTGCGACGGCCTTGCTGCCAACACCGTCACGCGTACCCGTAACGCCGTCTACACGCCCAACGGCAAGGGTCTCAACGTCTCGTTCACCCTCGATCACTACGGTGTCGACACCACGATCCTGGGCTTTTTCGCCGGCTTCTCGGGCGAGTTTATCGTTAAGGGCGCCGAGGCCCTGGGCGTGCCCGTCAAGCCCGTGTGGACCGACGGCATCACGCGCGTCAACGTGTTCCTCAATGCCGGACCCGACACCGAGTACAACATGGTCAACGCCGGTGCCGCCATCAACGAGGCCAACGAGCGGGAGATGTTTGAGCTCATCGATTCGCTCGATGACATGACTTGCCTGGTCATCAGCGGCTCGCTGCCTCCCAACACTTCCGAGGGCTTCCTGGCCGAGGTCCTGCGCCGCGTCAAGGCCAAGGGGGCCGAGTTCGTCCTCGACATCTCGAGCCATCAGCTGGCAGACCTCATTGCCATGGAGCCGCTGCTGATCAAGCCCAATGACGATGAGCTGCTCGACATCTTTGGCATTAAGGTGAGCGGTGGCGACGACGAGTCCGTTAAGGGCGCGATGGCCGAGCTGCACGACAAGGGCGCCAAGAACGTGCTGCTGACCCTCGGTGGCGCCGGTGCGTACTTCTCCAACGGCGAGCATATCTGGTTTGCCAACCGCACCTTCGACGTCAAGCTGCTGTC
>CABUUB010000001.1 GCA_902494625.1 uncultured Collinsella sp. | reverse complement strand
GGCCACAATCTGGTTTGATGGCGTGCCCTGGTGTGGCGGCGTTGACGGCGTGCCCTGGCGTGACGGAGCGTCCTAGCGCGGACCGCTAGCCCTTTCGCGCGACCAGATGCGCGCGGAATCCCTTCTGTGCCTCGAGCTTGAGCGGGGTGAGCCCGGATTCCTCGACGAGCGCGCGTAGCTCGGACAGCTTGAGGATGCGCACGTCGCCATGGCCCAAGAGGCGTGCCAGCGGTAGCTCGATGTTGTTCATGAGCCAGACCGCGACATCGTTCGAGGTGTAGTCGCGAAGGACCAGTCGCCCGCCGGGCCGAAGGACGCGTGCCACCTCGGCGAAAAACCTCTCCGGATGCGGGTAGTGGTGGAAGCTGTTGGAGCAGAGCACGGCGTCGAAGCTCCGGGGCTCGAAGGGCAGTGCCTCCGCGTCTCCGACGACAAAGCTGACGTTATCGAGCTGCTTTGCCCGGGCGACGTCGATCATCCCGGGTGTGAGGTCGAGTCCAGTCAAGTGCTTGCTGGGGTACCGGGCGTGGAGCAGTTCTAGGACGGCTCCGGTTCCACAGCCCACGTCGAGCGCGTCCTCGAACGGTTCGAGCTCAAGCTCCTCGAGCATTTGCGGATAGTCGTCCTTGCACATCTCGTAAATGCCGGCATGGCCGGATTCGTAGACCTTTGCCGCCTCGGTGAACTCCTTGATGGAGAGCTGCTTGAGCTCCTCTGCCGATCTTGCCATGGGTCTCCTTCTGTTCGGGGAAGTCTGACGTTGCGCGCGTTTGCCCACGTCGGGCCTGGCGGGCAAATAACGCGGGGGGCACCCTTCCTTCGGTCCGTGCCCCCCGCGTGCGGGCGGTTCTCTATTCCTGGACCTTCAGCGCCTCGGAGAGGCTCACGCGCTTGATGGAGCGCGTGTGCAGCAGCGCCACGACCAGGTAGGTCACAAAGCCAATGCCCACGCACGCCGCCATGGACCAAGCGGGCACGTAGATCTCGATATTGCCGTTGTAGGCGAGCAGCATCGAGCGGAAGATGGCCGTGAGCAAGCCAATAATGACCGGCAGGCTCAGCACGAGCGACGCCGCCACGCACAGCGTGATCGAGCGGATGTACAGATGCGAGATCTCGCTATCGCGATAGCCAAAGACTTTCATGTAGCTGATCGAGCGGGCGCTGTGGTCGATCACGGCCTTGGTCAGCAGATACATAAACAGCAAGAAGATGAACACCGCAAGCCCAACCATCATGCCGATCATTTTGCTCATCATGCCGATGAACTGGTCGCCCACGGCACGCATGTCGTCGGGCGTGGTGTCGCCGGCAAAGTAGCGCGCGTCGAGGTCGAGCTTCTCGTCGCTCACATAGCCGTTAAAATAGGCGGCGTCGTTGCCGAACAGCTCGTTAAAGTCGTCGATACTCATATAGATATTCATGTCCGACTTGGAACCCCAGGCACAGTCCTTGCCCGCGTACTCAAGGGAATAATGCTCCCCCTCGTACTTGTCGATGAGCGTGACCTTCTGGCCCTCGCTCCAGCCAAACTTGTCGAGCAGGCCGCCGCCAAAGACGACGCGCCCATCGCCAACGTTGAGGTCTTTCCAATAGCGCGAATCGGATGAAATGCCGTAAACGGAAATCGTCTCCTCGCCATTTCCGTCGCCGCGATCGTATTGCAGCTGGTAGACGGCATATTTCTCGGTCTGCGCGATTGCGCCTGCACCGTTGTCGATCGTGTTGACCGGGTGGATATCATCGTTGTCGGTGTCGATCTTAGAGGCCTTGTCGATCAGGTCGATAGCCTCGTCGCGGTCGCAGCCGAGGGCATCGGCAAGATCGTCAAGGCGCGCATAGAGCGCATCCTTCTTGTCCTGGACCTTGGCAAGCGCATCCTGCGCTGCGGCCAGGCTCTCGGCAGACGGAGCGCTGGTCGCGGCATCGGCTGCCGTCTGCGCCGCATCGGCCGCGTCGTCAAGCTCGTCATCGGCATCCTGAGCGGCGGAAAGCAACGCGCCGTCAACCGACTGCAAGCGCTCGAGTGCCGACCACTGCTCGCGCTCCTCGGCAGTGCCCTCGAGCTCCAGCGGCGCCTTGAGCGTGTACTGGTGCTCGGCGACCAGGCTTGTCTCCAGGTTGTCCGCGTAGTGCGTCATCGTGGGCAGAATCGCCAGGCCAAAGAGCAGCAGCAGCGAGGCAAACGCAATGCCCACGAAGAGCGTGGCGAAGTTGCCCAGGTTGCGCAGGAAGATGCGCAGGCGGAAGCGCGAGACAAAGCCCATGCGCTCCGGCAGCTGCAGACCGCGCTTGGTGCCCGATTTGCCGCTCGCCTCGTGACGAAGGAATTGCAACGGCGTCTTGCCCATTTTGCGAAGCAGGCCCACCAGCGTGATGAGGATGAGCGCAGCGGCGGGGACCACGGCGCACTTCACAAAGATCTCCCAGCTCCAGTACACCTGGAAGGGCGGCAGACTGTACGAACCGTAATAGAGGCTGCGCATGGGCTCGGTAAAGAACACAACGCCGAGCGCAGTGCCCAAAAGCGCCGCGACCACGCCCACGATAGCGGGAAGCGCAAGGTAGTGCAGCACGATCTCGCGTCGACGATAGCCGCTGGCGAGCAGCGTGCCGATGATGGCGCTCTCCTCCTCGATGGTGGCGTCGGTAAGGACCACAAAGACAAACGCCATGATCACGATGATGATGTCGAGCAGCGTCATCCACATCATAGAGTCGCCGTCCACGTCATCGCGCGCATAGCCAATGCCCTGATTGGAATCGGCGTCGATCAGATCGTCCACGCGCGCATCGGCGTCGGTCAGTGCCTCGACCATATCTTGCTCGGCGTCGATGCGGTCCGCGGTGGGGAGGTCGCGATCGGTAAAGGTGAAGGAGTAGGTGTAGGCGGGTGCGCCACCGGCATCCTCGAGCGCGGCAAAGCCGGCGTCGGTGACCTCGGCCACGCCATACGTAATGGTGTTCACCGTAAAGTCCGAATTGTTGAGGAACAGCGCCTGGCTATCGGGCTGGGTCATGATGCCGCAGATGGTGTAGGTGCGGTCCTCAAGCTCGACCTTATCGCCCACGGCGAGGTCGTTATTGGTGGCAAAGACACGGTCGATGGCCACCTCGTCATCCGCCTTGGGTTTCTTGCCCTCACAGTAGGACGCGATATCGACCTTGTTGCGGTGCGCATAGGTGCGCAGCGTGCGCTTGGTGCCGTCGTCGCCGGCGGTCTTTTTGATGATGGCGTCGATGGAGAAATTCTTGTAGAGCGTAACGCCGCCGACGTCGCCGGCTGCATCCTCGGCCGCCTTGAGCTGGTCTTTGGTGGCCTCGAAGGAAGTGGTCACGCGGCCGTCCTCGATCGTGTACGCATCGCGCATGTCGTCGATAAGGCAGCCGATGGAATGCGCCGCGAGCAAAAAGCCCGAGGTGAGAGCGATGCTTCCGCACATAAGCAAAAAGATGCCCAGGTACTTGCCGATATTGCGGCGCAGCTCGCGCGGGAGACGTTTTGCGAGAGGTGTCATGGCGCCGCCTACCAATCGAGCTCGGCGGCCGCAACGGGCGACTCGTTGAGCTCATCCTCGACGATGCGCCCGTCGCGCAGGCGCAGCACGCGATTGGCCATGCGCGCGATGGCGGCATTGTGGGTGACAATGATGATGGTGCAGCCGTAGGTGCGGTTGACATCCTCCATGAGCTGCAAGATTTCCTTGGACGTCTTATAGTCAAGCGCGCCCGTGGGCTCGTCGCACAGCAGCAGGCCCGGGTTTTTGACGAGTGCGCGGCCGATGGCACAGCGCTGCTGCTGGCCGCCCGAGACCTGGCGCGGGAACTTGTTGCGGTGCTCGTAAAGGCCCAGCGAACGCAGCAGGTCGTCGACATTGAGCGGGTTTTTGGACAGGTGCGCCGTGACCTCGATGTTCTCCTTGATGGTGAGGTCGGGCACCAGGTTGTAGAACTGGAAGACAAAACCCAGCTCACGGCGGCGATACTCGCCCAGGTCGGCAGGCTTGAGCACCGTGAGGTCGCAGCTGTCCACCATGATGGAGCCGCCGTCGGCATCCTCCAGGCCGCCGATCAGGTTGAGAAAGGTCGACTTGCCCGAGCCCGAGGGCCCCAGCATGACGCAGATCTCGCCGCGGTTGATGGACGTGTCGATGCCATCGAGTACCGTCAGGCGCGCATCACCGTCGCCGTAGTGCTTTTTAAGATCTTTAACCTGGACATAGGCTTCCTGCGTTGCCATGGTATCCCCCCATTGTTAGCCTCGTACTACTTTATGAACGTAATAGTAAACCTTGGCGAACTATTTTGGGGCGAGGCCTAGGATTTATTTCAGACTAGGCGCGGGATTTGGCGCGTGAGAGGGCTAGGCCTACGGCGGCAATGGCGGCGGCGAAGAGCACGGTGACGCCCAGGTCGCAGGCGATGTCGCCCAACACGGCAGACGTCAGATCCGAAGCGAGCGCCTTGCCAATCGCGTCGTTCACCCAATACGTCGGCACAAAGTGCGCCACCGTCTGCACGGCCGAGCCCATCAGCGACAGCGGCATCCAAGCGCCGCCCAAAAACGTCATGAGCATGCCGAGCAGGTTGCCCACACCATTAAGCAGCTCCTCGCGCGCACCCAGGCTCGACAGCGCAAAGCCAACGGCCAGAGGCGTGCACGCCAGGGCAAACGTCGCCGCCAGCGCCAGGCACACACGACCCACGCCGACCTCGGCAACCGCGCCGGCAAAGCCCACGACGCCCATCATGCTCGACACAAACCAGATGCAGACGGTGAGCACTGCAGCAGCCGCGAACACGGCAAGCGAGCGCTGGCGCTCGGAGACCGGGCCGGCCTCCATGCGGCGCACACGCTCGGGCTCGTTCATGCCCGAGAACACCAGTCCCACCGACACGATGACCGACGAGATGATCGCGTACGCGCCAAAGTTAAAGTACGACTCGAGCGTGGCGGCGGCAGTCGAGTCGACCTTGACCTGCTCGATCTCGACCTCGGCACGCTCGGTGGCCGCGTGTTCGGCAGCCTTGGCGACGTCACCGTTGGAGGCAGCAGGCTCAAGTGCGGCCGCAGCGCCCGCGAGCGAGATCCAACGCGAGGCCTCGACAGACGAAAGCGCCGCCGCCATGGTGCCGGCACCGTAGGTCACATCGAGCTTGGGCAGGGCCTCCCCCGCGCGGGCAGCCGCAACGAGGTCGTCCTCAAACTCCTCCGGGATAAAGAACACGCAGTCGACGCTGCCTTTGGCGCTGTTGCTCTTGGAGAGCGCGTCCGCAAGGTCGTAGGTGTCGTCGCCGACGCCCGTGACCAGCTCAAAACGCGAACCCAGATGCTTGGTAAGCGCACGCGAAAGGTCGCTATTGTCGCGGTCGACCACGATCACGTTGGTGTCGTAGGGCTTGTACTCGGTGAGCTGCGACGAGTTCCAGCTCACCGATGCCGCGATGAATACGCCCATGAGCGAGATGAACACCGTATAGATGAGCAGGTAGAACGGGTGCGCCAGCGCCATGCGAAGCGCGGTCTTAAAGGTGCTCATAGCGGCTCCTTCCAAAGATCAGCGTGGCGGCGGCAACGAACAGCAGCGCCATAAGGACCAGCGCGCCGGCGCGAACGGCAAAGGGGCTCAGGTCCTCAAAGAAATACAGGCGGTTGAACATGTCGCAGATGAGCTTGACGGGGTTGAGCCAGCACTCGGCCGGGCAGGCGCGGGCGACGTCGTCGGCAAGCGCCATCGCCGGCTCGCCGTAGAGGCCGGCGAACAGGGCGCACGTGGTGGCAAAGCCCGTGAGGATGCCGGACTTGGACGCCTTGCCGCCCTTAACGGGAAGCGTGCCCACAAAGAGTCCCAGGCCCGTGGCGGCAAGCGCGGAAGCGGCGCCGCCCACCAGACACAGCCCCTCGCGCCCGCCAAAGTCGACGCCCACGACCAGGCGCACGTAGCCGATTGCGATCGCCATCGAGGCGAAGGAAACCAGCCACGAGCCGACAAAGATGCCGGCCAGCGACGCCGTCTTGGAAAGGCCGCCCACGCAGCGACGCGCGCCGAGGCCCGACAGATTGGGCTGCAGATCGACGACGCTCAAGGCGGCAAACTCGGCAGACATCATCGCCACCAGACCAAAGAGCGCGTAGTAGTAGATGACCGTGCCATCGGGCGTGGTGCGTGTCAGGCTTACGCGGCGGGTGCCGCCCTCGAGCGACAGGGCGCGCGCAACCGCCTCCGAGTCGGCAAGCGCCGCCGGGTTGTCCTGGGCGATCTGGCGCATGAGCTCGGCATTTTGCGTATACGAGCTCGCTACCGTCTCCAAGATGCTGCGGTCGGTGAGCACCGACGAGGCGCGCGAGCTGTCGTAGCTCGAAAGCAGCGTGAGTTTGGGCGCGCCTTCGGCGTCGACCGTATAGATGCCCGCCACTTCGCCGGCCTTGAGCGCACGGTTCGCGGCGGTCACATCGTCGCACTCGTGGATCTCGAGCAGCTGATCGTCGCCCTCCTCGGCAAGCGAGGCCGCCACGTCCTTAAAGGTCGATGCGCTCCAGGCTTCGTCGGCGACGACGGCAACCGGCACCGGGTCGACCCTGCCGTCAGAGCTCAGGTTCGCAAACATAAACATGAACATCGTGGAAAGCGCGACGGGAAAGACCGCGCCCCAAACCCACGTGCTCGGCCGACGCAGCAGCGTCTTGAGCGTGGTAATAATGGTGTTGAACATGGCTACCCCCTAGTCGCGCAGCTCGCGGCCGGTGATCTCGAGGAACACGTCGTTGAGGGTCGGCGGCTCGGAGTAGATGCGGCCGAGCGGCACGTCGTGCGAGCGCAACACATCGAGGATGTCGGTCAGGTTATGCGGGCTCGCCTCGCACGAGAACGTGAGTTGACCTGCCGTCGCCGCCAGGTCCAGGACATGTGGCAGGCTCGCAACGGCGGCGAGTGCCGCACTCGGCACCTCACCGACCTCGATCACGATCTTTTCGCCCATCTGGATCATGCGCTTGAGCTCGTCGTTGGTGCCCTGCGCCAATACGCGGCCGCCGTCCATGATCATGATGCGGCTGCAGATCTGCTCGACTTCCTCCATGTAATGGCTGGTATACACCACCGTGGCGCCTTCGTCGCGCAGACGGCAGATGCCCCCCAGGATGGCGTTGCGGCTCTGCGGATCGACCGCCACCGTGGGCTCGTCAAAAAAGATGAGCTCGGGCTTGTGCGCGATACCGCAGGCAATGTTGAGGCGACGCGCCAGGCCGCCCGAGAGCTTGCCGGGGCGGAACTTGATAAAGTCACCCAGGCCGACAAAGTCGATCGCCTCGTCCACCAGCGCGCGGCGGCGCTTGCGGTCGTTTACGTAGAGGCTGCAGAAATAGTCGATGTTCTCGCGCACGGTGAGCTCGTCGAACACCGCCACCTGTTGCGGCACCACGCCGATGCGGCGCTTGAGGTCGTAGCGGGCGGGCGTCATGGGCTCGCCAAAGAGCTCGATGGTGCCCTTGTCGTAGGCGAGCAGCTGCAGGATGCAGTTGATGGACGTGGTCTTGCCCGAGCCGTTGGGGCCCAGCAGGCCAAAGATCTCGCCGGGGGCGATGTTCAGGTTAAAGTGGTCGAGCGCGATAAGGTCGTCATAGCGCTTGACGAGGTTTTCGACGTGGACGATGTCTGTCATGAGGCGGCCTTTCTGTTGATTTCGGCCCGGTACGATTGCATCATCGCAGGTGCGGGCGGCGCGCACCAGTGAGCTTTGTCACAAGTGCGGGGCTTGGTCGCGCGGCCTGCCGACGTCCCCGCTTTGCCGCGTGGGAGGAATGTCACGGTTGCTCCGGGTGGCGCCTCCCCCATGCGCGGCATCGCGTACAATACCCATATGAACAGGCTTTTCGACAAATCGATCGTGCTGGCGTGCTGTATTGCGGCCGCCATGGGTCTTGCCGTGGACGCTCGCCTAGTCGCGGCGTTTTGCCTTGGCGTTATTGCCACCTCGCTGGCCGAGGTCGCACAGGGAAACCGCGCCCGCCGTGCGAGCGAGGCCGCGAGCTACGCTTACGTCATCGCGGCCGTCTTCGTGCCGCCGTTTGTGCCGTTTGCGCCTCTCGCCCTCTATGACATCGCGCGGCGCGTGCGCCGTGAGCAGGCCTGGATCGCGCTGGGCATTGGCTCCGCTTTTGCCTTTGCGCTTGTCGCGAACCTTCGCGGCGACGCGCTCACCGCCCGAACGCTCCTGCTGACCGCCATCCTTTCGGTTGCCGCCACCTTGCTGTCGCTACGTACCGCCCAGTTGGAGCGCGAGCAGCAGCGCATGCGCCGTACCCGCGACGAGCTGCAGGAACGAGCCCTCGCGCTCGAGGCGCGCAACCGCGATCTTGCCGACCGCCAGGACTACGAAGTCGAGCTCGCAACACTCGCCGAACGCGCCCGCATCGCGCGCGAGATCCACGATAACGTCGGGCACCAGCTCACGCGCGCCTCACTGCAGGCCGAAGCCCTACGCGTGGTCCACGCCGACGAGCCTGGCGTCGCCGCCGATTTCGCCGACGTTAAACGCACGGTTGACGAGGCGCTCCAGCTTGTGCGCACCAGCGTCCACGCGCTCAACGACAACGCCGTCGACCTTTCCGTGCAGCTCGAACGCATTGTTGAAGGCGCGCGCTCGGACGGCGGCCCGCAGATTGAGCTTGTAGTTTTGGCCGAGCATGCGCCCGCAAATGTCGCCAACTGCTTTGCAGCGGTCCTGCGCGAGGCGCTCTCCAATACCATGCGCCACGCTTGCGCCCAGACCGTCACCGTACGATGCATGGAACATCCGTCGTTTTACCAGCTTGTCGTTACCGACGATGGCGCGGGCGGGGTCCAAGCAAGCGGCCGCGGCGCTGCGGAGGGCATGGGGCTCGCCTCCATGCGCGAGCGCATCGAAGCGCTTGGCGGCACCTTCACCGCCGGCCCGCGTGCCAGCGCCGGCGGCTGGCGCGTGTTTGCCACCGTTCCCAAACAGCAAGGAGATGAGGACCGATGAGGCTCATCGTTGTCGACGACGACCGCTTGGTGGTCGATTCGCTCAAGATTATCCTGGGCGCCCAGCCGCAGATCGAGGTGGTGGGTACCGGCGCCAACGGCAACGACGCGGTTTCGCTCTATGCCGAACACGCACCCGATATCGCGCTGCTCGACATTCAGATGCCGGGGCGCGACGGACTTTCGGCGGCACGCGAGATCCTTGAGCGCGACCCCACGGCGCGCGTGGTGTTTCTGACGACATTCTCGGATGACGAGTACATTGTGTCGGCGCTCAAGCTGGGCGCCCGCGGTTACCTGATCAAGACCGATGTCGCCGCCATTCCTCCAGCGTTGGCGCAGGTCATGGACGGCAAACGCGTACTCGAGGGCAAGGCGATCGAGGATATCGACTTTGATGGGGCGGGGTCCGAGGCCGACACGCCTCGCCGGCCCGCCGCCTTTGCCAGCCTGACCGACCGCGAGTTCGAAGTCGCAGAGCTCATCGCCCGCGGCCTCGACAACAAGGAGATTGCTGCCACCGCCTATATGGGCGAAGGCACGGTACGCAACCACATCAGCTCGATCCTTGCCAAAATGGGCCTGCGCAACCGCACCCAAATCGCCATCGCCTATCTGCGAGGGTAATTACCCAACGACCGACCGCCCCGGCATAGCAAAATGGCTACCACCGATTTAATACCATTTCAAAACTATGCCGGTTTACTACGATGAATCGCCCGCCTTCGACCACGGTAAATTGCGCGCTTGCAAAACCGCAGGTAGAACGCTTGCAATATTTAGAAAAATGCAGTCATGGTCGGGAATGTCGAATTCATCGTAGTAAACCGACATAGTTTTGTTCGGGCGGCCCTGCACGAGTGCCCCTGCAAGCCTCGCGGGACCAAAATGATCCGTCTTCCTCCGTCCCCAAGGGATCAGCCGGAACCGCGCGCCACGAAATCGGCCCATCTACTACGTTTGACTCGATACCCCTGACCATACCTTCGTTTTGAACAAAACCGCAGGCGTTCTACCTGCGGTTTTGTTTTCGCGCTTTTTGGCATGGTTGGGGGTAAGGGGCTAAACGTAGTAGATGGGCCGGTTTCGTGGCAGGCCCTTCTCGCCTACGCACAAAAGCGCCGCCACGGAGGAGGGAGATGCCTCCGTGGCGGCTGGGGGTAGGAGTAGGTCGGGATTTAACCCCGCCGGCCGCCCGGGGCCTTTTGGCCCCGGGCGCTGCCAGCGTGCCTAGCGCTTACGGATACCCCAGACCAGGGCTCCGACGCCGGCCATGGCGATGACGAATGCCATGAGCAGTGCGGCGGCCTGCTGGTCACCCGTGGTGGGCAGGAAACCCTTGACCGTCTTGACGATGTTCGTCACGGTCTTGGGCGTGCCGGGATCGGGCGTCGGCACGGGCGTCTCGGGCTTCTTGTACGTGTTGTTGAACACGATACCCTCGACGCTCTTGTCGCCCTTGGTAAAGGCGACGTTCGCCTTGAGGTTGCCCTCGCCGTCGTCGGCCACGTTGACGGTCGCGGTAAAGACGGACTTGTCGTAGGTCATACCGACCTCGTCGCCCTTGACCTCGGCGATGGTGTAGACGTACGTACCAGGCTCGTCGTACTCGAACTTGTCGAAGTTGATCTTGCCGTCGGCATCGTTGGTGACGGTGGACTCGATGCCCTCGCCAACGAGCTTAAAGCTGAACTCGTCCTTCTTGAGCTCGCGTCCCTCAAGCACCTTGATGGCGCCGATGGAGACCTGAGTGGGCATGGCGTGATACTTGTTGGTAAAGCCAGCCGACTCGGTGGTTCCCTCGAGCTTGTGCGTCGCGGTCAGCGTGCCGTCGCCGTTGTCGGAGACGGTGGCCACGACGGTGTAGGTCGTGCCGTCATAGGTGACGCCCTTGTACAGGCCGAGCGCGTTGGGGCAAGCCTCGCGCAGCGTGTACGTGTGCGTGCCGGGTACCTCGTAGCGAATCGGGCTCAGCGTCACGGTGCCGTTAGCGTCGTTGGTGCCGTTAGCGACAACCACGTCGTCCTCGAGCAGCTCAAACGTGAACTCGCCTGCTGCAAGGTCGCGTCCAGTCAGGCGCTTGACTGTCTTGACCTGATCGGTCACGGACGAATCGGTAGGTGCCACGCCGTAGGTGTTGGTAAACGTGAAGGCAGCACCGTCGTCGCCTTCGCGCTTGACGCTCAGATGCCCGGCACCGTCGTCAGACACGGTGTAGGAAACCTTGCGCGTGGCGTTGGTGTCATTGGTCACGCCAGGGGCACTACCGGACTCGGTCACCATGTAAGTAAAGGTGTGCGAGCGCGGAGCGGTGGGGGCTGCGGGCTCGGGCTCGTCGCTGGGCTCGTCGGCGTTGGCATCGGTGTCGGCCTCTTCAGCCTCTGCCTCGTCGGCCTCGGCTTCGTCAGCTTCGTCTGCCTCGGCCTTATCGGTCGCATCGTCCGTCACGCCCAGAGCGCGGTTGAGGTCCTCGAGCGTAAAGTGGATCTTGCCAAAGTCCACGTTGCCAGCCGCGTCGTTGGTTGCGGTCGTGCGCTCGGGCATCGGGGCACTAGCCTCGTCGGCGGTCACGGTAAAGGTGAACTTGCCCGTGATGTCAGCCGGGGTCAGGCCCTCGGCAGCTTGGAGCTTCTTAGTGCCGGTGAGCGCGGCATCGACGGCTTCGGCGCCGTAGACGTTCTCGAACAAGGGCTCGACGCCGCCGTAGTCGACCGTTGCCGTCAGGGTACCGTCACCGTTGTCGACGACGATAACCTTAAAGCCAAAGCTCCACGTTGTAGCGGAAACGCCATTCGGCAGCCCGAATAAATCTTCGTAGGCCGTATAGTTAATGGTCCAGGCAAGCTTACCGTCCTTGTCGGTACGATGGGCAAGCCCAGCAGCCTCAAGATTAGCAAGCATCTTAGTGTCGTAGTGCAGCGTATCAAAGCTCACGTGCCCGCCGATATTGGGCTTGAGGTTTTCGTATGCCACAAGCTCACCCTGATAGGCGATGCCGAACCAGAACTCGCCGTCGGCCATCGGGCGGCCGGTCAGAGTCTTGGTGGCAACGACCTGAGCGGCGGTGCCGCCAGGCGTGTTGGTCGTAGCGCTGTAACTGTTGTGGAACGGCACCAGGGCCTTCTCGACCTTGTTCTCGCCACTCTTGTGGACCGTCTCATGCGTGCCCTCGGGACCGCCGGAAACGGTCGTCGTAGCAGTGAGCGTGCCGGCGGTGTCGTCGGCGATGGCGATCGTCACCGTGCGCACGGCGTCGTCGTAGGTGTAACCGGGCTGGCCGTCGTTCTTCTCGGCCACGGTGTACGTAAAGGTCTTGCCGGCGTCAGCCTGCGTAAATATAACCTCATGACCAGCCAGAATGTCGATCAGTCCGACCGTTGCCTCTGCCGCTGCGGGGGACTTGAAGCTATTAGCCCCGGGCAGCAGACCGAGCGCGCGAGCCGAAGCATCGTCAGCAGGTGTCACGGTAAAGGTGAACTGACCCTCGGTCATGGGGCGGCCGTCCAGATACTTGCTGAGCCACAGACCGCCGGCCGCGGTGTAGTTAAGCTCAGTGTGGTACGTGTTGGTAAAGCGTCCGTTTTCCTTCTTGGTGACGTTGGCGGTCAGGCTGCCATCGCCGTTCTCGGTCACGGTCACTTCGGCGGTTGCGACATGCGCGTCATACGTCATGCCGACCGTGCTGCCCGCGTTCTCGCGGATCTCGTACTTGTAGGTTCCGGTGGCCGTGTAGCGAATCTTGCCGAACTTGATGGCGGCAATGCCGTCCTTCGCATCGTGCTTGCTCACGGTTACGGTCGCAGGATCGGGGAGCGGGGCGCCATCGGGGGCGGTAATGGTAAAGCTGAACTCGTCCCCATCCGTCCACTCGCGGCCGCTGATGACCTTGCTCAGGTCAAAGTCGAGCTCTGCATCGAGCGGGGTCACGCTGTAGGTGTTCTTGAAGGTCGCAGCCTCGGGGTCCTTCAGGACATGCTCGGCCTTGAGGGTGCCGTCGCCGTTGTCGGTGATGGTGGTCTCGATAGTGTACTTGGCGTCACTGTAGGTGATGCCCTTGCTGGTGGTTCCACCGTTGACCTCGCGCAGCGTGTAAGTGTGCTTGCCGGGTTTGTCGTACTTCACGGGGCTCATCGTAATCGTGCCGTCGGCGGCGTTCTTGCCGGTGGCGACGACCTTGGCATCCTCGCCCTCACCCTCGACGAGCTCGAAGCTGAACTCGCCGGCAGCAAGTTCGCGTCCGGTCAGGACCTTATTCGCGGTGATCTGGTCGGTGACGCTGAACTCGTCAGGATTCGGCTTGTAGCCGTTGTTGAACTTCGCCTCGTCGGCTCCATTCAGCTCATGCTTTACCACGAGCTCGCCCTTGCCGTTGTCGGTGACGGTCGTCTCGATAGTGTAGGTCTTGCCGTCGTAGGTGATGCCGTTGCCGGCGTCGCCCGGGACCTCGCGCAGCGTGTAGGTGTGCTTGCCGGGCTCGTTGTAGGCGATCTCGCCCATCGTGATCTTGCCGTCGGCGGCGTTCTTGCCGGTGGCGACGACCTTGTCGCCCTCGACGAGCTCGAAGGAGAACTCGCCTTCCTTGAGGTCGCGGCCGGTCAAGACCTTGGTCGCGGTGATCTGGTCGGTGACGCTGGAGCTCTTGGGGGTCACCGTATAGGCGTTCTCGAAGGTCGCCTTCTCGTCGTTCTGCAGCTTATGCTCCACGCTGAGGGTACCGTCGCCGTTGTCCGTGACCGTGGTCACGATGGTGTACTCGGCGGCGCTGTAGGTGATGCCGTTCTCGGTGGCGCCGGCCTTGGTCTCGCGCAGCGTGTAGATGTGCTCGCCGGCAGCGGTGTAGGTGACGGGATCCATCACAATCTTGCCGTCGGCGTTGTTAGTGCCGGTGGCAACTACGTTACTGCCCTCGACGAGCTCAAAACGGAACTCTCCGGCCTTGAGGTCACGGCCGTCCAAGAACTTGGTCGCGGTGACTTGGTCGGTGACGCTGGAGTCCTCGGGCGTCACGGTGTAGGAATTCTTGAACTCGGCGGTCCCAGCGTCCTTCAGCTCATGCTTGACCGCGAGCGTGCCGTCGCCCCTGTCGGTAACGGTGGTCACGACGGTGTAGGTCTTGGCGTCATAGGAGACGCCCTTGCTGGTGGTTCCGCCCTTGGCCTCGCGCAGTGTGTAGGTGTGCTTGCCGGCCTCGGTGTACTTCACGGCGCCCATCGTGATGTTGCCGCTGGCGTCGTTGGTGCCGGTGGCGACGACCTTGTCGCCCTCGACGAGCTCGAAGGAGAACTCGCCGGCGGCAAGCGCGCGCCCGGTCAGGAACTTGGTCGCCTTGACCTGGTCGGTGACGCTGGACTCAGTGGGGGTCAGATTGTAGGAATTCTTGAACTCGGCAGCCTTGGCATCCTTCAGGACATGCTCGGCCTTGAGCGTGCCGTCGCCCTTATCGGTGATGGTGGTCACGATGGTGTAAGTCTTGCCGTCGTAGGCGATGCCCTTGCTGGTGGTTCCGCCGTTGACTTCGCGCAGTGTGTAGGTATGCGTTCCGGCCTTGTCATACTTGACGGTGCCCATCGTGATGTTACCGCTGGCGTCGTTGGTGCCGGTGGCGACGACCTTGTCGCCCTCGACGAGCTCGAAGGAGAACTCGCCGGCGGCAAGCTTGCGCCCGGTCAGGGACTTGGTCGCGGTGATCTGGTCGGTGACGCTGGAGCTCTTGGGCGTCACGGTGTAGGAGTTCTTGAACTCAATCTTCTTGACGTCCTCGGCGCCCTTCAGCTTATGCGTGGCCACAAGCTGGCCCTTGCCATTGTCGGCGATGGTCGTCACGACGGTATAGACGGTTTTGTCGTAGGCGATGCCGCCGGCATTGCCCTTGACCTCGCGCAGCGTATAGATGTGCTGACCGATCTCGGTGTACTTGATGGCGCTGAACGCAACGTTGCCGTTGGCATCATTCTTAACGGTTTCGACAACCGACGCGTCCTCGCCCTCACCCTCAACGAGCTCAAAGGAGAACTCATTGTCCTGGAGCTTATGGCCGGTCAGGACCTTGGTAACTGTAATCTGATCGGTGACGCTCGACTCAGCGGGATTGGCGGTATAGGTGTTCTTGAACTCGACCTCGCCCGAGGTCTTCTTCACAGAAGCCTCGAGCTTTCCCTTTGCGTTGGGTGTCACCGTTACGGTGAACTCTGCAACGTTCTTGCTGTAGGCGATGCCGTCGACCGTGGTCCCGGCATGCTTCTCGCTAACCTTGTAGACATACGTGCCCGGCTTGTCATAGGCAATCTCGCCAAAGCTAATGTCCGCATGGCCCTTGGTTGCAAACGCAGTCGTGGACCTGGGCATCGGGGCGTTGTCCTCGGACGTCAGGCCAAACTCAAACTTGTCCTCATCCGTCCAGTCGCGGCCCTCGAGCACCTTGGTCAGGCCAAAGTCGGCAGTTGTCAACGTTGTCGGCGTGGTATTGAGCGTAAAGCTAATCTTGCCGTTATTGCCCAGGTAGACATTGACCTTCGTCGCACCAGAAACAACCTTCGTGTTGTTCCACTGGGGATTGATCACGTCGCGTGCGGTGTCCGTCGGGTTTCCGCCCACACGCTCCTTGGTGGTGTGGAGCTGATTAATATAGGCGAGGCGCGCAGTACCAGCCTTAATCGACCAGTGATCGCCGTCCTTTACCAAAGCGCCTTCAAAGCTCTCGAGCTCGCTTCCCTTAACCGGGATCGAAACGGAATCATCGTACGGCGCGCCCGACGAGTTCTGCGCCATAAACTCATCTTTGTACCAATAGGTCTTAGAGCCCGAAGGCTTTTCCGTTGCAAGCTTGGTGCAAGCCGCATCCGTATAGACGGGCGTTAGCTTTTGGAAGTAGTAGTAGCTGTTCGTGGCAGCAGGCTCAAAGCTCGCGACCGTATCGCCCACGTCGTCGCCGGTCCACTTGTTGGCGTAGAAGCTAACGGTATTGGAATCGGCGTCCTTGTGCTCATTGATGTAATCCTGCAGTCCCGGTACGTTATTGGGAGTAAACAGGTTTTTGCGTGCAATAGCCTTTACGCTCGATGCATACGCAACGCGGATAGGCGAGATGGCATCCGTGGAGTCAACCACAAACGTGCCCGCAGACTCGTCAACGGTAAAACGGCGCAGCGGAATGAGCGATGCGGGGACCTTGACCGTCACGATGTCGCCGCGCTGCGGATTGTTCTCGTCCGCGCGATCAACCGTAATTACAAGATGCGCGAGCTCGCCATCAAACGTATAGGTATCGATATTGCCATCGGTCAACTTGGTGGCGGCCCCATAGGTCTTGCCGTTGTACTCGGCACCGGTAAAGCTATCGACCTGCATAAAGGCGCCCAGCTCGTCCTCGAATGTGATGTAGCCGGAACCGTTGGGATTGTTGCCCTCGACCTTGGTCGGGAAACCCTTGCCCGACGTAATGGCACTCGAGATGTCCTTAAAGACCTGATCAAGCTCGGCGGCGTTGGTCGCCGACTTGTAGTAGCTAGCACCGGCAACGGGGTTGCCGAAATTGACATTCCACTCCTCAGTTCCAAAAAAGCCATGGCTTACGGACGATGTGGCATCCGGATAGTTACTCGACACGGCATGCATGAATTTATTCTCGTTGCTCGTGCGGCTGCTTGTTGGATCGTCGCCCGGCTTCGCACCGTTGAAGATACCGATGGTATAAATGGTCGCCCCGCCACTCTTTATGGTCTTGGCGATATTGATGGCATCCTTAGCAACCTCGGCCTCAAAACCATTAGAACTCGTAGGAGAGCCATCGGTGAAGAACACAACGATCTTCTGGGCGTCTTCACGACCAGCGATGCCCTTGGCCAGGTCCATGCCATAGTCGGCACGAGTAGAGCCAGCAGGCTCGATTAAATTAACCGTGTTCTTGAGGCTCTTTGCGCCCCCATCCTTGCAGACCGTGAGGCCCAACATGGTCTGGGAGTAGTTGTAGGTGTTGCCGTCGTCGCGATAGGTATCATTACCAACCTTATCGCTCTTCTTGCCCGCAAACTTTACGATGGCAACCTGGTGCTGCTTGCTCGCGTCCTTAACGTTCTTGTTTTGCTCGGCAATGGTGTCGATAAAGTGGTTGGCAGCATTCTTGAGCGCAACGATACGCTTAGGGGACCCTTTACCACCCATAGGATCATCCATTGAGCCAGAGGCATCGAGCACCATCACGATGTCGAGCGGCTTGGAAACCAGCGACGTCGTATCGGATGTCGAAGACATCGCCGAAAGCGTAGTCAAAAAGTCCGATTTCCCGTCATCGATTGCTTGGACCGTCTTATCCGTCCAAATTCGGCCGACGTTTTGCGTCGTGACCTTGCTGCCGTCATAGCCGCCCGCCCAGAACTTCCAATGGTTGCTGGTGTCGTGGTCGACTATCTTTGTCGCTTCCGGTCCGTCCATTCCTGTGCTGGACCTGGCGTTGGCCTCGGGCAGCATGGCAAATGCTGCAGCCGGCAATACCAGCACTACGGCCAGTATCACCGCCAAGAGACCCCTCGTGTACTTACCCATCGCGTCTCCCTTCTCGCAGGCTCAGACCTAGCATCAGCCTAAAGTTACGGAATGAGACACAATTTGAGCAGGTGACACATGTTCCAGATTCGATTTTGGGCATGAGACAAATGTCTCACCATAGTTGAGACACGAGGGTTTTCGCAGGAAAACGGATGCGACTCAAGATCGACGGGACAAAAGGGCCCGTTTTCCTCCGTCCATGGGAGATCAAGGGCTGTTACGAATATGATGTCATTTCAAAACTATGCCGGATTACGGGGCTAAAGTCGGAGTCCTCATCCATACAGCCTTTTTTTGAAAAACGGCAGGCTATCTACCTGCGGTTTTGTTTTTGCGTTTTTCTGCATGGTGGGAGGTTCGCTATCCAGCCCCGTAATCCGGCATAGTTTTGTTCGTGGCAGCCCAACCGCGCGTTCACGCGCGGGGCCGGTGGGGCATTTTTGCCCCACCGGCCCCTGTTCCAGCGCTATTCCAGCTTGGTTTCTACCGTGGGAGTCTTATCCGCCGCAACTGGAGTACGGGCGGTGTCCATGCTCAGGCAGTGCTTGGGGCAGCTCTCGATGCACTCACCGCACACCACGCAGGCATACGGGTCGATCGACCACGTTCCACCCTTGCGATCGACTGCGAGCGCGCCCGCCGGACAGCGACGCGCACACATGCCGCAGCAGATACACACGTCCATGTCGTTGACGATATGCCCGCGCAGGCGCTCGGGCGCCGCGAGCCTCTCATGCGGATAGCACACCGTTACCGGCTGCTTGACCATAGAACCCAAGGCCGTCTTGGCAAATGTCAGCAAACTCATGCCGCGCCTACCTTTCCGTGCAGCTAATGCAGGGGTCAATGGTCAGGATAATCATGGGAACGCTGGCAAGGAGTACGCCCTGCAGCGCATGCGTCAGACCCGCCAAGTTCTGCGACGTCGGCGTGCGCACGCGGAAACGGTCCAGGTTCTTGGTGCCGTTGCCGCGCACATAGTAATACGCCTCGCCGCGCGGCTGCTCAATCACAACCTCGCCGCGCGCGCCGTCGGCCGGTGTGAGCTTGGTACGCCCGCCGATGCCGTCGTGCGGAATCTTGCCGACAAGCTCCTTGATAATGTCCATGGCCTGCGTGACCTCGGCACAACGCACCTGGCAGCGGGCATAGCAGTCGCCGTCGGTAGCCACGATCGGCTCAAACGCAGCCAGATCCGCATAGGCGCCGTCACCGAACATGCGCACGTCGTAGTCCACGCCCGAGGCGCGACCGAACGGGCCGACCATCGAAAGCTCCAGCGCGTCCTTCTTGCTGATCACGCCTACACCGTGCAGGCGCTCGCCGCAGCTATTGTCGTCCAAAAACGTATGCAACAGGGCCTCGTAGTCGGGACGCATGGCGTCGAGCGTCTGGACAATGCCCGCCAGCTCGGAGTCCTCGATGTCGTGCTTAAGGCCGCCGATCTCGTTAATCGAAAGGATCACGCGGCCGCCGCAGGTGCTCTCGAAGATCTTGAGAATCTGCTCGCGCAGGGTCCACGACCGATAGAACAGCGCCTCAAAACCAAAGGCATCGGCGAGCAGGCCCAGCCACAGCAGGTGCGAGTGAATGCGCGAAAGCTCGTGCAAAATGGTGCGGATATACTGCACGCGGCCGGGCGCCTCGATGTCGAGCATGCGCTCGCAGGCGCTGGCATAGCCGCAGCTGTGACCCACGGCGCAAATACCGCAGATGCGCTCGGCGATGTAGCCAAACTGATGCATGTCACGCTTTTCGGTGAGCTTCTCGAGCCCGCGGTGCACAAAACCGATCTGCGGAATTGCCTCGATGACGCGGTCGTCCTCGATTACCAGGTCTAGATGAAGCGGCTCGGGCAGCACCGGGTGCTGCGGGCCAAACGGGATGACGGAGCGATGTGCCATGGGCCTTACGCCTCCTTTTTCTGCTTGTCGCGGGCGGCCTTGGCGGCAAGCGCCGCGCGGACCTTGGCTGCTTTCTCGGGATCCATGGCAGCGAGCTTTGCCTCCATCTCGGCAGCCTTGAGCGCGGCCTTCGCAGCAGCCTCATCGTGCTGAGCATCGGAGCCGGCAGCCGCAGCGGGCTGAGCAGCGGCGCCCGCGGCATCGCCGGCGCTCGCAGCGCCCTCCCCTGCAGCAGCCGCAGCCGCGGCGGCCTTTTCGGCAGCGGCCTTGCGCGCCTTGGCTTCGGCGGCGGCACGGACCTTCATGGCCTTCTCGCGCGCGGCCTTCACCTCGGGCGTGATAACGCTCATGGGCTCGGCAGTCGAAACCTGGTAGAAAAAGCCCTTAAAGTCGATCTGCATGTCGGTGATGGCAAGGCCAAACAGGTCGTGGGCCTCATTTTCAAACGGGAACACCGCGGGGTAATACGAGCTGATGGACGGAATCTCCTGGTACTGGTCGATGCCCTCAACCACCAGGTTCTCGATCGCATAGCTGCCGTCCTGCGCAATCTGCTCCTGAGCAGCACGAACGTTGATAAACGTATAGACCAAGCGATACGAGCCGTCGTCGACGTTGCGCTCGGCGTGCATTTGCACAAAGCGCGCGCCGACGCCCTTAAGCGCCTGGACATGCGACAGGAGCTCCTCGATCCCGACGGTGGTATAGATAGCCTTTTGCATTACTCGGCCTCCTTTGCAGCGGCGGTCGCGTCGCCGGCCTCCGCAGCAGCCACAAACCCGTCCTCGCCCAGCTCAACGCCACCGTCCCAAGTAGCGGCACCTCCCACGGTAAGCGGGTCGCCGCCGGCGCGCATCACGGCCTCCTTCTGGTCCAGGATGCCGCACGCCTCCACGATGGCATCGATCACCGTCTCGGGGCGAATGGCGCACCCGGGCGCGTACACGTCCACGGGAATCGCGCGGTCCACGCCGCCGATCACGTTATAGGCATCGCGGAACACGCCGCCCGAACACGCGCAGATGCCGCACGCCACCACGCACTTGGGCTCGAGCATCTGGTTGTAGATCTGGCGCACGACAGGCAGGTTCTGGGCATTGACCGACCCCGTCACCAAAAAGATATCCGCGTGCTTGGGGTTGCCAGTGTTGACCACGCCAAAGCGCTCCGCATCGAACAGCGGCGTGAGCGAGGCCAGCACCTCGATATCGCATCCGTTGCAGCTCGAGCCGTCGTAATGAATAACCCACGGCGAGCGCGACATTTTATGATCCATGGATGCCGCCTCCTAAATAAACACGTCGACGAGGATGGGCATAAGGTTGAGCAGGCCAAACACCAGCGCCACGCCCCATCCGAGCTTAAAGCAGCTGCGCCAGGTGCTGCGGGCAAAGGTGTTGTCGATAAGCACCTCGACAAAGTACGTCGCAGCCATCACGACCAGGGCGACCACCCAGCTCACGGGGTTGTCCCAAACAAAGAACATGCCCACCCACATCAAGAAGAGCACGGTCTCGCACCAGTGCATAAGGGTCATCTTGGCCAGCGTGCCGCCGCTCATCTCGGTGGCGACGCCCTGGACGATCTCCTGATGCGCGTGATGCGAATACGAAAGGTCAAACGGCGACTTGCGCAGCTTGATGGTAAGCACCGCGAGCAGTGCGAGGAAAATGGGCGCGCTGTACACGATGATGGGGGCCGACTGCCCCGTCACGGCGATGGAATCGAAGCTGTCGGTGGCAAGGTACAGGCCCACGCTCATCAGCAAAACGGCGGGCTCGTAACTCATAACCTGCAGCAACTCACGATCAGCGCCGACCTGGGCAAACGGGCTTTGCGTCGAGGCGGACGCCAACACCACAAAGATCGCGGCGAGCGTCACCATAAAGGCACACAGCAGCGTGTTGGAGCCCGACACAAAGATGCCGCCGCCCACGACGGTAAAGATGAGCGCGCACGCCATGTAGGTATCATCCATGGTGTTTACGCTGGCAGGGGCTTTGCGCAGCAGCTTGGCAACGTCGTAGAAGGGCTGCAGCAGACGCGGACCCACACGGCCCTGCATGCGGGCCGAAAGCTTACGGTCAAGACCGTCAATCAAACCGCCCACAAGCGGCGCAATCAAGGCAAACGCCGCGGTGCCTATAAATATGCCCACGACGCCCGAACCTTCGAAATACTTGCCGCGCAGCACCGAGGGCGCGCTCATGGCAAGCCTCTCGGGCCCAATCCATGCGCAGCACAGCAGCGCAAACAAGATAATGCTGCAGCACACGACGCTACCCGCGGGGCCGATACGCTTCTCGCCAAGGGCGTCCTCCGAGTACCAATTGCGCTTTTCGGCCTTCACCTCGTGTCCCATCGAGCCTCGGAAATGGCGATATTTGTCGGTTCCCACACCCGAAAGGTACACGTTGACGTGCGGCTTGTTGCTCACGCGGAATGAAGTCAGCAGCACCACGGCGATAAACGCCACGATAACCACCATCAGATACATGGCGTCCTTGCCAATAACGTACGGCACGCGGCCAAACACCATGGCGAGGTAAGGCGACACCAGGCCGCTCGAGATAACCGGGAACGCCACGCAGCACAGAATCAGTAGCGCGGCGATGGTGTTGAGCGCCATCCATTCGGTCTTATGGACATTGACCTCAACGTTTTGAGCCGTGGGATCGACGCCCGAAAGCTTGGCAAGCCACTTGCCCCAGAAGTAGAACGTCGCGGCCGAGCCAAAGGCAAGCACCATGATCATGAGCACGTTGCCGGTCTGCGCAAACGCCACCAGGGCGCCCCACTTGGACACGAGCATGCCAAACGGCGCCACGAACATGCCCATGATGCCCAGCATCATCAGGCGCGTCAGGTGCGGCATGCGGCTGAACATACCGTCCATGTCCTCGATATTGCGGCTGCCGATATGATGCTCGGCCGTGCCCACGCACAGGAACAGCAGCGACTTTGCCACCGTATGGAACAGGATCAGGAAGATAGCGGCCCACACAGCCTCGGGCGCGCCGACACCCAAGCAGGCACTGATGAGGCCCAGGTTGGAAATGGTGGAGTATGCGAGCACGCGCTTGGCGTTGCTCTGCGAGATGGCCATGAGGGCGGCGAGCAAAAACGTGATGGCACCCACGCTCGTAACCATAAAGCCGGTCACGGGATAGATGGCATAGAGCGGGCTGAGCTTGACCATCAGGAACACGCCGGCTTTAACCATGGTTGACGAGTGCAGCAGGGCGCTCGTGGGCGTGGGGGCAACCATGGCGCCCAGCAGCCAAGTGTGGAACGGCATCTGTGCGGCCTTGGTAAGGGCGGCGAGCGACAGCAGGATGACCGGCATCACCAGCAGCGCGGATTGCGTGGTGTCAGCGCCGGAAAGCTCGATCATGCCCGAGATGGTCAGCGACATGCCGTTAACGTGCAGGTACATGAGTCCGGCCAAAAACGCGATACCTCCCAGCATGTTGAGGATGATCTGGGTAAAGGCGTTCTTGATGGCCTCGGGCGTGCGCGTGTAGCCAATCATGAGGAACGAGCACACGGTGGTGATTTCCCAGCCGCAGAACAGCCACTCTAGGTTGTCACTCGTCACGATGACGAACATGGCCGAGAGGAATAGAAACATAAGCGCCAGGAACTGCGGGCGACGGTCGGGCGCGGTCTGCCCGCGCAGCGCAGCCTCGTGCTCGTCATGGGCCTGGAAGTCCTTCATGTAGCCCAGGGCATACACGCAGATTAGGCTGCCGACGATGCCGACGGCGAGGACCATGATTACGCTCATGTAGTCCAGGTAGAGCGGGGTTGCGGTGACGGCTTCGGTCGCGGGCAGCGTCATGGCTGCAAAGGCGAGCGAGCCCACCAACTGGACTACGCCGAGCACCGTGGTGAGCGCGTTCCTATATTTGTACGCGTTGTACAGGATGACGGCGCACAGGATGACGTCGATAACGGAACTGATGATCGAGAGCACATGCGAGGTGCCGGGGGCAACCTCAAAGCTCTGCGGACCCGTGCCAAAAAACATGACGGCGACTACAACTGTCACCGCCATAATAATGCCGGAGCCTATGAGCCCCACCGCATCGCGGGCGCGGTCACCGCGCGCGAGCAGCATGCCCAGCGCAGGTACCAGCGGAAACAGGGTAAGGAAATACAGTAGCGTCATACCATCACTCCCCCATGCAAAAACGCTGCAATTGTTTAACGTTATAGCTCAATTACGGGGTTGCGGTGGCAGGTTTTCGGCCAACTGGGGAGTTTTAGGCGTACGGGGCAAGGGCACGTCCGCTTTGGAGCAGTGGGGCGACGCTCCCCTATCGCAGCGACAGGCGCGCGGGCCACTGCGCGCGGTTTATTGGCCACTTTGGAGGATGTCCCGACAGGCTCGCGCCGGTCCAAAAAGTTGGCGCGGCAAGAAAAATGCGCCCCTGTGGGCGCACCATCCCGTTTGCTATTCCGCCTTTTTAACGCGCGGCTTATCGACCAGTGCGGACTCACCGCTCTCGCGGTACTGACGGCACCAAGCCTTGACCGAAGACTCGCTAGGAATCTTGTGTTTGATCATGGCCTCGCGAACCGTTAAGCCGTTTTCCAAGCGGTCTTTGACCACGGCGAGCTTAACTTCGTACGAATAGGTGTGATGATGCGAACCGGCATTGAGAACGGCGTCGGCACCGCCCACGGCATACGCGCGGGCCCACTGACGAGCCGTGGCCTGGGGAATGCCAAGCTCCGCGGCGAGGGCGCGATGACCGACCCCCTCTTGGAGGATCTCGACGGCGCGCTGCCTAACCTCGGGCGCATGCGTGCGAGTCCTAGTTGCTTCCGACATACCTGCCACTTCTTAGCCTTAACCGTTAATCTGCTTTCTTACGTGCAAGTTAGATAGTAGCATTTTACTGTTTGCTCAAAGCAGTTAATTAAAATAGGCGCGGCGTTATCTGGGCATTTGGCACCAAATTACGACATTTCTTTATCGATTATTTACGCTGGTAGCCGACTCGCAGCTAATAGTCATTCGCTTGTCAACAAAATTGGCATCTCTTTATGTCCTTTGGTATAGAGGATATAGTTATTAACCCCTCCCCCAATAATTTTGAGTGATCTGCGAGGCAGTAGACGTCCTCACTCCTCATGATTACCGCGCATTGCCATCCACCGGAGCAAAACAAAAAGGGCGGGACCTGCTGCGCTTGCAGGCCCCGCACCGGTTGACACCCGACGGGACACAGCCGGGCGAGACGGATCCGTGCTACCGCCCCGCCTGGCCGCGATGTTCAACTACAGCTCGTTGGCCGCGTGATACGCCGTGCGAATGGCGCTCGCGATGTCGGCGGTGCGCTCACCCGAGCAGTCGCCCACGCAGGTCACGGGCACCGTCACGCCGTCCAGATCAAACGCGTTGGCCTTGGAGCCCACGGCCATCACCACGTAATCGCAGGCGATCTTCACCGGCTCCTCGGCGCCGTCCTCGGTGGTGCGAATGGCCTCCACGCCCTCGTCGGCAATGGCGGTCAGACGGGTCTTCACGTGCTGCTCCACGTTGTGCTCGGCAAAGTCGCTCATAATCAGCGGCAGAATGGTCTCGGACTCGCCCGCGGCAATCTTGTCGAGCATCTCCACGATCGCCACCTCGCAGCCGTGCTGCAGCAGATACTCGGCAGTCTCGGTGCCCACCAGGCCACCGCCAATGACGGCGACGCGGCCGCTGAGCTCCACCTTGCCGGCCAGCACGTCCCAGCTCGAGACGACCTTCTCCGAGTCGGCACCCGGAACGGGGATGATCACGTCGTGTGCGCCCACAGCCACAATCGCGGCGTCGGCGGCGTTGAGGTCCGCGGGGCTAGCGACGTGGTTGAGCTCAACCTTCACGCCCAGGCCAGGCAGAATCTTCTCGTAGTACTCGACCGAGCGCATGATCTCGTCCTTGCGCGGAGGCGCAGCCGCCAGCACAATCTGGCCGCCCAAGTGATCGCTCGCCTCGTAGATGGTCACGTCGTAGCCGCGCTTGGCCGCCACGCGTGCGGCCTCCAGGCCGGCAATACCGCCGCCCACCACGGCGATCTTCTTGTCGCCCTCGCCCGGCTTGATGGCGATGGTCGCCTCGTCACCGTTCTCGGCGTTGAGCACGCACGAGATGTACTTGCGGTTTTGGATCGCGTCGACGCAACCCTTGTTGCAGTTGAGGCACTCGCGGATGGGCTCGCCCGTGGCGGCCTTCAGCGCAATGTCGGGGTCGCACATGAGCGAGCGGCCGTAGGCGATGATGTCGGCGGCGCCGTCTTCCAGAATCTTCTCGCCGGCCTCGACCGAGACCACGCGGCCGACGGTTGCCACCGGCACGGAGACCAGGGCCTTGACGCGCTCGGCCACGGGCAGCGTCCAGTTGTAGGGCATGGCACCCATGGGCGGAATGGTGTCGCCCATGTTGCCGGTGTGGTTGGCCTGCGCGACCTGGATCATATCGATGCCCGCGCCCTCGAGCAGCTTGGCGAACTCGCAGGCCTCGTCGGGCTGCAAGCCGCCCTTGCCGCGCGGCGTGCCGTCGGGGTTCTCCATGATCACGGGGAGCTTGTACTCCACCATCAGCTGCGGCGCGGCTTCCTTAATGGCAGCGACGACCTCGAGCGCATAGCGGACGCGGTTCTCGAACGAGCCACCGTACTCGTCGGTGCGCTGGTTGAGGATCGCGGAGCACAGCGAACCCACCAGACGGTCGCCGTGGACCTCGATGGCGTCGATGCCGGCCTGCTGCGCGCGGGCGGCCGAGGCAGCGATGGCCTCCTTGATCTGGGTGAGCTGATCCACGCTGGCCTCGTTCACAAAGTGCTGCATGTCGTGGTGCAGCTTGGCGTAGGCCTGATTGCGGATCTCGTTGGACTCGGCCATCTTGGCGGCAAAGGCCTCCTCGTCGCCGGCGGCCTTGGCCTCCTGCGCGGCCTTGGCGGCGGCCATGGAACCCATGACCATGCGGCCGACACCGGGCACGTCGTACTCGGGGTGGAACAGCTGCAGCGCGACCTTGGCGCCGTGCTTGTGGACGGCATCGGCCAGGGCCTTAAACGTGGGGATTTGGGCGTCGGTCGCCAGCTTGGGCGTGGGGCTTGCGGTCATGACGGGAGCAACGTCGCCGATGACGATGTAACTCACGCCGCCACGGGCCAAGCGCTCGTAAAAAGCCAGGCTGCGCTCGCCGATGGAACCGTCACGCTCCTCGTAGCCGGTAGTCAGCGGCGGAAACATAATGCGGTTTTTGAGCTCAAGGGGGCCAACCGTAATGGGCTGGAGCAGCTTGGATGCAGGTGCGGTCATGGACATTCCTCTCTTGTAGGCGCGGCGGCGATGATGCCGCGTAGTTGTCTAGAGGATATGGCATGGGGGCACAGCGGCACAACGAAAATCGGCGAATATCAGGTGGCGGCAGGTGGATGGGGCAGGGCGGCCCGTCGGTTTGTCTCGATCTGTAACAGTTACTCAGCAAAACCGGGTCTTACTGTTACAGATCGAGACAAACGGGAGCGTTCCGTCGGAAAATCTCGATCTATAACACCTACAGACCAAAAACGACCCTAGATGTTACAAATCGAGACGAACAAACTCGGTCCGACCAAACATCTCAATCTGTAACATCTAGACCGACTTTTGGCCTCCACCTGTTACAGATTGAGACGACCCCCCAGCAACAACGCCGCCCCGTTCGAGGAAACGACCGCCACACTCATCGTTTTAAACAACCTAATGCTGTGCAGCCTGCGATAATAATTTGGTCATGCGTCGACTACGGCGAAGACGCGGCAGAAGGGACAACCATGCAACCGAGCACCACCGATAGGTCCACCGCAAAGCAAGCGCTGCTCGAGGCGCTCTTGAGCGACGCGGGGCTCAAGAGCCTCACGCAAACAGCTTCTACCGTTATGGACAACCCGGTGCTCGTCGTCGATCCCGTCTACCGCTACGCCGCTCGCGGCGGCTTTGAGCTCGACGATGCCGACGACTCCCCCTTTGCAGCCATCACCCGCGCCGAGCTCTCCGAAGGCGACATACTGCAAGACGAAGCCGTGCGCTACATCATCGAACGCGGCTTAGACGAGAAGATCGCCCGCTCGACAGGCCCGCTCACACGGTATAACGACATGTTCTGCCTCAACACCATGACCGGGGCGATCAAGGTGCACGGCACGTGCCTGGGCCGGGTGATGATGATCGAGCGCAATCACGCCTTTGGCGATAGCGATCTCGAAGTCTTTGAGTTCTTTGTCCGACTGCTCGCACAAGAGCTGCAGAAAGGCGGCTTTCTTTCGTTGGGCGGCCCGCAACAGGGACCATATTTTCTCTCGCGCCTCCTAGACGACGAAATCCCCAACCCCATTACCTGCACACGCAAAATGCAGCTCGTCGGCTTTGCGCCGCTTCCCGCCCTCTACGTTGTATGCCTGCTCAAAAAGGATTCCCAGATCGAGGCGCGCGAGGCGGAGAGCATCCGAGGACAATTGCAGCCGCTGCTGCACCATAGCCTTATCACCATGTACGAGGGTGAGCTCGTGGCGTTGGTAAGCCGTCCGCCCTCCACGCAGCTACCTGCCAACGACGAGGCGATCCTTGCGCGCGTCGCCGCCGCAAACAACCTGTTTGTCGGCATCAGCAATGAGTTTTCCCAGGCAACGGATGTGCGTTCGCACCTCAATCAGGCACGCGCCGCCATTCGCTACGGCTCGACCTTTACCAAAATCCTCGAAGACACCCATGTGTATCGCTATTGCGAATACACCTACATGGAGATGCTCGACATCTGCAACGACCACATCAACCTTATGAACTACTGCCATCCGGCAATCTGGGCACTTTGGGAGCATGACCAGTCGCACGATTCCGAGCTGGTCGAGACACTCTTTGCCTTTATGCAACACAGCTGCAACACGGCGCGCACTGCCGCGATCTTGTCGCTTCACAAGAACACGTTGCTCTATCGCCTAAACCGCATAAAGGAAATCACAGGTAACGACCTGGCATCGGGAGAGGACCTCTTTTTGTTCCACCTCTCGATTCGTACCCTAATCTACCTTGGCTTTCTTGAGCCGAGGATTAAGCCCCGCACCAGCGCCGACCTGCACTGTCGCAAATAGGCCGAGCGGGGCTCAAGCAAAACTAGTCGCGCTTAATCTCCAGCGTGGGGAACGTCATCTTGGCGTACTTCTCCATAATCGGCTTGACCTCGTCCATGTGGGCAAAGAACTCGTCGCGGGTCTTGTTGATCTCGTTGAGGTGCTCGGCGCGCGCGTGGTCGTCATTACGGTCGCGAATCAGACCGTTCTCGGCGATCTTGAGCTTGGGACGGCCGGTTCGCTCGTCGGTCACGATATCGCCACCGGCACCGCAGACCGCGCACTCCCACGGGAACTCGACCCCATCCCAATGCTTGTCGCCGGGGTACACCAGGGAGCTGTGGCAGTTGGGGCACACGCCGTCGTCCGGGTCGCCCAGCCAGCAGCGCTCGTCAACCGGCGTGCGGATAGCCTTGACGATGTTCTCGCCCATCTTGTGCGCGCGGGCGATCTGTCCGCCCCATTCCACGTCGTCTCCCCACACAAACGCATTGCCCGGGCGGCCATCGCGCTGCGCCATATAGCGATCGACAACGGTCATCGACATGGTAAACATGGTCGCCTGCAGGCTCTCCAGCGCCAGGGACTGCCAATCGTGCATGGAGCCGCCGACGGAAATAAGGCCGGCAACAGTATGCGGATTCTCCTTTACGGCGCCAATGGCAAGCAAGAACGAAAGCTCATATGCCAAGAAGCGCTGGGCAAAGCGGGTGTACACCGAGCTGGGCGTGAGGTCGTACGTCGGGACCGAGAAGATTACGCCCTGGCAGGTCTGCAGTTCACGGATAATCGCGTCGACGTCGTCCTTTTTCTTAAGGACGCAGCCGTGATATTCCTTTTGCAGGCCGGCACCCATCTTTCCCATCTGCATGGTGCAGCCCTCGCAGCCGGTGCAGGGCAAGATGTTGTAATCGAACAGATTGATCAGCTCGACCTCGCCGCCAGCCTCGCGCACCGCGCAAAGGGCCTCTTTGGCCAAAGCCTCGCCGTTGCCACCGTGCCTACCGGCACAAATCGCCATCACTTTAAACGACATGGTCGCTCCTCTCCAGAGCATTTGGACACGGATTCTGCCCGTGCGTACTTCGCAAAAAGCGTACGGCAGACGCAAAACGTGCGCACCGTCCAGGCAACCAAGGCTCATGCGAAAGTCTGCAGGGCACCTCGTGCAGATAAACAAAATCCCCTCCCGCCCTGCTCAATGCGGGCAAAACGAGAGAGGGAATCGCGCTATTTGTGCTTAAAGGGAATGGGTTTGGGCGGGCACTTGGGCTTGACGGCCCCAGCCGTGACGATCGCGCCGTTGTCGCAAATGTCGAGGCAGGCACCGCATTGGCTGCAGGCCTTCTGGTCGATCACGTGGATAAAGCGCGGCCTTCCCAGGATCGCGTCCTCCTCGCAAACGTCCGAATCGACACACTTGTTGCAGGCCTGGCATTTGGAGGCGAGGATATGGAAGGTCAAAAACGCCTGGCATTCCCCGGCGGCGCAGACCTTCTTGGTGACGTGCTGCATAATTTCGCCCTCGAACAGGTCGAAGAACGACTGCACCGTGCGCGCCAGCACGCGACCCTGCTCGCACAGGCACTGCGTCTGCATCACGGGGCAAAGGTCGCGAAGGAGCGCCAGGTCGCCCGGCTTGCCCTTCTTGCGGCAGATATCGGCAAGAATCGTCGCAATCTGATGAGAGCCCTCGTAACCAAAGACACAGCGTCCGCAACTCTCGTGACGTTAGAGCGTGCAAATGTCCAAAAGCGCCTTTGCCATGCAGTTTTTGGCGGTGTAGACGCGGACGTAGTCGCTGTGCAGCTCAAACTCCGAAGTATCATCGGGCTTCAGCAACAGACCGCTGGGATAGCCAATCCCCACCGCTTTGGCATCGGCAACGCCCGCCGCGGCAACCAGGGCGCTCGCGCTCGTAACGCAACCGAGCTCAACGGGCTCATCGGCCCCGTCAAACCACACCCAGCGCTTGCCTTCGGCGGCAAGCAACTCCAATCCGCTCAGGCAGCGATCGGTGCCATCGCCCTCGCAACAAGATGGGAGCGGCTTTTCGCCGTCGAGCATCTTGGCGGCAGCCGAACCGTTGGCATAGACAAAGCCCAAGCTCGGGTCACACTCGATCACGCGGCAGGACTCGCCCAACGCATCCGCGAGCGCGGCAGAGACCTCATCGCCCGCCGGCACCAGAACCGCCTGGGCGCCGGTCTCTGCAATTTTTTCCGCAGCTGCCGCCACGTCCTTCTTAAGGAGCCAGAGCGCCACGGGCGCCTGTCGATGCACGGGCATAAAGTTGATGATCGTCATGGGTTATCGCTCCTTTCCTAGTACTCGTTCCACAGGCGCGGCGTGCTGATCGTTAGGCGCAAATCGCACTGCAAGCAGCGGCTCGCCTCGCACGTGGCCTCATGATCGGTATAGGGGCACTCAAACGTATCGAAGTTATCCTTGCGCGCCTGGACATCGACAAACTCTGGCTGCACGGCATCGCCGTAAAAGCCCTCGGGGGCATGCCCGATCCACTGCTCGGGAGTATCGCGCTCGGTCAGCTCCTCGTCGATGTCGCCATCGCCACCTAAGGCGCGATCTATGGCCGAGGCGCACGTGCGGCCTGCAGCGATTGCCGCAATCACCGATTTGGTGCCCGTCACGCAGTCGCCAGCCGACCAAACGCCCTCAATGCTCGTCTTGCCCTCGGCGTCGGCCACGATGTACGGACCGTGCGTAAGCTCAAGGCCCATCTGAGCCGTACCCTCGGGCTTTTGGCCCACGGCGAAGATCACGCAGTCGGCACCGATGGTCTTCTCGCCGCCGTCGAGCAGTTCGGTGACGGCGCGGTGATTCTCGTCAAAGTAGAACCGCTCGATCTTGTGGATCGTCATGGAACCGACCTTGCCCGAACCCTTATCGGTCTCGTTGATGCTGGTAAAGGCATAGGCGTCGTGCAGCACCACGCCTTCCTCGGCAGCCTCGGCACGCTCCTCGGGCGTCGAGGTCATCACGTCTTGGGCCTCAAGGCAGGCGACATCGACCGAGGCGGCACCCAGGCGCACGGCGGTGCGAGCGCAGTCGTACGCCACGTTGCCGCCGCCAAGCACCACAACGCGTTTGCCCGAAAGATCGGGGGCGTTGCCCACGCGGGCAGCCTTCAAAAAATCGGTGTTGCGCAGCACGCCTTCGAGGTCGTGGCCAGGCATGGGGAGCACCGTTCCGTCATGGGTACCCACCGCAACCAGCACGGCATCGAAGCCCTGCTCCAAAAGCGCCTTGGGGTCGGCGATTCGCTCGCCACAGCGCAGCTCAATGCGCGGCTCGGCATCATCACCCTGGGCAATCTCCAAAATCGTCGCAACCTCGGCATCGACCGTGGCATCGGGCAGGCGATACGCCGGAATGCTGTAGCGCATCTGGCCACCGACCTTCTCGTTGGCCTCGAACACCACGACCTTGTGGCCCTTCTCGGCACAATAGAGCGCGGCGGTCAGGCCGGCGGGGCCGGCGCCCACAACGGCGACGCGCTTGCCGCTCAGCGGCTCGTGGCGCACATTCGCTTTCCAGTCGCCCGTATCGCGCACGGCAGCAGCGCGCTTAAGTCGGCAGACCGAAACCGGCGTGCCGTTGAGCTCATTGCGCTTGCAGGCATCCTGGCAGCTATGGACGCAAATGTCGCCCAGGCTCTCGGGGAACGGAACCTTTTCGCGAACCACCGCGGCGGCGCGGGTGTACTCACCGTTGCGAATATGACGCAGGTAGCGCGGGATATCCACATGAGCGGGACAGCCCGAGCGACAGGGGACTACGTTGTCGGCATAGGACTTGTTCTCATCGAACATATTGAGTGTGTCGACGATCGAGCCCGTGGGGCACACTTCGATACAGGCACCGCAAAAACGGCATCCGGCCTCTTGCAGGCTTACGCTGCCGTCGGTGCCAATGCGAATGCCGTCCTCGGTGCGCTGGTAGTCCAAAACGCCGGCGCCGCGCAGCTCGCGGCAGGCGCGCACGCAGCGACCGCACCGAATGCAGCGGGTGAACATATGGGTGATCAGCGGGTTCGATTCGTCCGTGGCGACCGGACGGCTCTTGGTGCGCCAGCGCGCCGGCGAAACTCCCATGTACTGATACATAGACTGTAGCTCGCACTTGCCGTACTTGGGGCAACCGGTGCAATCGGCGGGATGCGTGGCCAAGATAAGCTCCATTGCCAGCTTACGCACGCGCTCGGCCTGCTCGCCTGTCGTGTTGACGACCATTCCCTCGGCAACCTGCGTCTTGCAGGCACACACCGGCTCGTCTTGGCCTTCGATCTCGACCATGCACAGACGGCATCCGCCTACGGCCTCAAGATCGGGATGCTTACACAGATGCGGAATATAGATACCGGCATCGAGCGCGGCTTCCAGGACATTCTGCCCCTCGCGCGCCTCGACCTCGGCTCCATTAATCGTTAGCTTCATTCGTTCCCCTCAAAATGTCGCTCTTGTCCAGAAAGGCGCCCGGGACCAAAGCGATCCCGAGCGCCTCGCTTGTAGGGCAAATCCCCGCCTGCACCCAACGCGTGGGTGTCCGCAGGCGCGAATAGCTACGGTGTTACGACCACTCCTCGTCGCCCGCGTCCTCAAAGAGGGCTGCGGCGGCGTTTTCACCGGCGATGCGACCCGAGTTAAGGCAGAAGCCCATGGTGTTACCCGGAATGCAGTAGTTATAGGAGTCGCCATAGATGGTGCAGGCATCGGTGCCAACGCAGTACAGGCCAGGGATGACCTCGTAATCGTCGGTCATGACCTCCATCTTGTGGTTGATGAGCACGCCACCCAAGGTGCCGTAGGCGCCACAGTACTGCTTGCAGCAATAGAAGGGGCCCTTCTCGAGCGGCTTCATAAACTCGCGCTCTTTCTCAAAGATGTCGTCCCAGCCGTTGTCGCACATCTCGTTGTACTCGTCGACATTGGCGAGCAAGCCCTCAACATCGATACCAGCCTTCTCGGCAAGCTCCTCCAGCGTATCGGCCTGGCAGATTGCCGGATAGCCAGCCTCCAGGTCGCGGTTCCACTGTTCCTCAAAGCCGTCGTACAGGTCGTGCGGATGAACGTGGCTGACGATATCCGGACCGTCCTTCTTCCAATGCTTGAGCATGCGGGAATCAAAGATGGCATAGGCGACCTTGCCGGGAAGATGGTTGATGGCGTTGCCGACAAAGGTGGTGTTGAAGATCTCGTCCTCCGGCATAAAGCGCTCGCCCAGGCGGTTGCACCAGTAGCACGGCTGACGGAATGCGCCCTCGACATAGAAGTGGTTCATGTTGTCGGGGATCTGGTACATGAGCTCCATGGTCACCGGGGTGTGGCCGCCGCCGACCTCGTGGCACATGTTGATGCCGTCGCCGTCCATGCCCGGAATGGCAAACGAGAACAGGTCGGTACCCCACTCAAAGTCGAGCTTCTCCTTGATAAGCTTGGCGTTGTGGCCAAAACCGCCCGTGGCGACAATCGCGGACTTGCACGAGATCTGGTACTCCTCGCCGTCCTTGTCCTTTGCGGTCACGCCGCAGATGGCGCCGTCCCCGCCCTTGATAAGGCCGGTGCCCGGGCACTCAAACATAAACTCGACGCCCAGGTCCTGAGCACGCTCGGTCATGCGCTTGGTCATCGTGGTGGCCGCGCGAGGACCGGGCTCCGAGCCGTCCTCGGGCTGCACGACATGCCAGGTGTACTCGCCGTCGGAATAGGCGCGCGTGCGCTCGCGAGCGCGGAACGCCGGGCGCACGGAGTTAAACTCCACGCCCATGTCCTGCAGCCATGCGATGGTGTCGCCCGACTTAAAGTAGTAGTCGCGCACCAGGCGAGCATCGACCTGGTAATGGGTGTAGAACATATGGCGACGGAAGAGCTCGCCAGGCGTGACCTCGATCATCGAGGCCTTCTGAAGCGGAGAGCCAGCGGCAGCAGGCCCCATGCCCATGTTGGCGGCGCCACCGGTAATGGGAGCCTTCTCCAGGGCAATGACGCGAGCGCCCGCCTCGGCTGCAGCGACCGCTGCGGCAAGGCCGCTCAGACCTGCGGCGACGACAACGACGTCGGTCTCTAACTGTTTCATGTGAATCCTCCTTTATAGGGCTCTTGGACGAGCCCGGGTTTCATGCGAATTGCATGCGTATCGACAGCCATACTTTCGCTCGAAAACAGGCTCAAAACCATGTGCAGGCGCACCGATGTTTGCCCATAGCGACCATGGGCTTTGTGCGGATGAACCATGCGTTTGGGCAATTATTTGGAGCGCCCGGTCCTTGCCGCCACATGCAAAAGGAGCGATGTGCCTTATGGCACCCGCCTCTGATAATCGAGTTATCTTATTTATGGTTCTGCTGCGCCTCGAGAACATCGAGTGGCGTAAGTGCCTGAATAGTGCGCTCTTTTCCAAAGATTGCCGAGCACACGAGCGTTCCCGACATGACCAGGCAAACCGCGAGCGCGATTCCAAAGGCCCAAAACGCAAAGAGGTGGCCAAAGTTGATCGGCTGCTGCAACATAAACGTGAAGAACGACGTGGCAAGGCCCATAAAGACGCATGGAACATTGGAGCAGATCTTGCCTTCGAGCAGGTTCTCGTGAGTCGTCAAGATGCAAAAGATAACCAGGATGGTTGGGACGATGTTGCTCATAACCATGTTATCGGCGCCAAAGGCCGAGACAAACACGCCCATGACCAGCGAGTTGATCACACACCAAACCTCGCCGACGGCATAGCTCACCAGCATCTCGGGGATCTTCTTAAAATCGGCTCCAAAAGCAAAAAACATCAGCAACGGCAAAAAGCACATCCAGGTGTATTGCCCGTACCCAAACACCCCCATCAGTTGCATAAGGAGCGTGAGCGCAATGGCACCAGTGGCGGCCTGGACAAGCTTGATGGTTTTACGGCCCTTCATCGAGATCCCTCTCTTCAAAAGAAATTTGCGGTGTTGTCGATACGCACGCAAATAACCGTTCCTAAATCATAGAAGGGAAAACGCTGGGCGTTTGCGCTAATCTATGCATTACGTGATAAGGAAATCTAATGTACGGAGAACTATGCGCATCAAACAGCTGGAGTACTTTATAGCCGTGGCCGAGGCGCGCTCTTTTTCGAAAGTCGCCAAGGATTTCTTTGTTTCGCAGGCAACGATTTCCAACCAGATCGCGGCGCTCGAGCGCGCCGTGGGAAAGCAGTTGTTCGAACGCGACAACCATCACGTTGAGCTTACGGTGGCGGGAGCCCTGTTCCTTGATGATGCCCGTGCGATTGTCGCACGAACCACCGAGGCCGTAAGGCGCGCGCGGGCGGCAGACGACATGCCCGAAGGCGAGCTCAAGGTCGGCTACATCAAGGGATACGAACGGACCGATCTCGCCGACATGCTGTTTGGGTTTCATAAGAGCTATCCCAACGTCCGGCTAAGCTTTATGCGCGACAACGTCTCGGAGCTCTACGACGCACTGCGCCGAGAAGATATCGACGTATGCATTAACCTGCTCTACAACGAGTACCGCATGTCCGATATGCAGTGGCAGGTCTTGAGGTCCTACCCGCTGCACGCCGTGGTGCCGCTCGACCACCCGCTCGCCCACCGACAGTCGATCTGTATCGAGGACCTTAAGGGGTATCCAATCGTCGACGCTACACGCGGAGCCAGCGGGTACGGCGAATCGGAAGCGATCGCGACCACGCTTGCCAAGATTGAAGAGCATCCCAAGATTGCCTATGTGTCCGAAGACGTCGAGACGAGCGTGCTGTGCGTCGCCGCCGGTTTGGGCTACGCGCTGCTGCCGGGATATCTCACGCAGGCGTTTCCCACCAACGGCAAAGTCGTCGCGATTCCCATAGAAGGCAAATCGACCGAAATGACGATTGCCGCCGCCTGGCTGCCGCAGCGAAAAACGATCTACTCGATGTATTCCTGGATGAGTTCCTGATTACCAACGATTAAGGCCGTGCGGGCGAGGACCCAGCGTCTCGATCTGTAACAGTTACTCGGCAAAATGGGCCCCAGATGTTACAGATCGAGACAAACGGGACCCGCCTGCTAGAAAATCTCAATCTGTAACAGTAACTCGGCAAAATCCGTCCCTCGTGTTACAGATTTAGACAAACGAAGACCATCCTGCCGAAACATCTCGATCTGTAACACCTAGCCGCCCAAATCGGGTCTAGATGTTACAGATCGAGATTTTGTTTGAGAGGCCGAGGATTGGACCGAAAACACGGTCCCGAAATAACAAAAAAGCTCGCCGGCCAGGCCGACGAGCTGCAAGTTCTTGGTCGCGGGGGCAGGATTTGAACCTACGACCTCCGGGTTATGAGCCCGGCGAGCTACCAGACTGCTCCACCCCGCAATGTCTGGGCGCCTCATGTGCGCAAGAAAGAATATTACGCGGGAGTTCGGTAAGCGGCAAGGAAAATCTCGTAGAGCATAATTCCTTCATATTTAAAACCCCTCAGCCCCTATCACCGTAAACGAATCGCAGCCGAGCGCCGTCGACGGCACGTATACAATGGTGCGCGTCCTTTTATGCCAACGCCGGGAGTAGACATGCTGCTCGCTATCGATATGGGAAATACGCAGACGGCCATGGGCCTGTTTGACGGAGACGAGCTGGTGCAGTCGTGGCGCATGCCCACCGACCGCTCTTATACCGCCGACGAGATCCATGTGCGCCTGATGGGTTTCTTTAAGATGTACGGCCTTTCGCTCGACGCAGTCGACGCGATCGCCTTTGCGGGCGTGGTGCCGCAGCTCTCGCGCGAATGGCACGCCGTGGCCGACCGCATTGCCGCAGACGCCATCGTCATCGGACCGCAGACGGCCGCGGTGACCAAGCTGCGCGCGGCGCGTCCCCAGGCCGTAGGTGCCGACCGCGTCGCTAACGCCGTTGCGGCCGAAACTTTCTACGGCGCGCCGGCAATCGTGGTGGACTTTGGCACCGCGACCAATATCGACGTCATCGATGAGGACGGTTATTACATTGGTGGAGCGATTGCGCCGGGCATCCGCATTTCGATGGACGCGCTCGCCGCCCGAGCCGCCAAGCTCGCCAGCGTGCCGCTCGAGGCGCCCGAGCATGCCATCGGCCGCGATACCGAGGAGTGCATCAAGGTGGGCGCCGTGACGGGCGCCGCCGCCATGGCCGAGGGCCTGGTCGCGCGCATGAAGCGCGAGCTGGGCCGCGAGGATGCCACCGTTATCGCCACGGGCGGCCTCGCCAGCATCGTCGCCGGTTCGACCGACGCCTTCGACGTGGTAGACGGACAGCTCACCATCAAGGGTATCTGCGAAATCTACCGCCGCATGCAGGAGCAGAGGTAGGGCGGGGGCTTAAGTCGAGCACGAGCGCGAGCGGCGAACTAGGCAATGCATCGGTCCTATTCCTCAAAAACGATAATTTTTCAGTTTTGAGGAATAGGCTTTCTGCTAGGCCTCGCCGCACAGCCACCTCGCCAGGTCCACGATTTGCACTCCGTCGTGATCCGTGGCCTCGTGATGCGTGCGGGCGAGAATCATCTTGGGATACGCATCGCCAATGCTCAGCAGTGGCGAAATCTCGCGTTCAAATGTCTTATCCGAGCTGATGTCGTCGCTCACCTGAATGTAGAGTTTCTCGCTTCGCTTGATTGCTACAAAGTCTATTTCCTTTTTATAGAGCACGCCGACGTATACCTCGTATCCGCGACGCAGCAGCTCGATTGCCACCATGTTCTCGTATACGCGTCCCCAATCCATATCACGTGTACCAAGAAGCGCATATTTAAACGCATGATCCGCCAGGTAATACTTCTCACCGCTCTTAAGGTATTTCTTGCCGCGAATGTCGTATCGACGAACTTTATAGAAGGCAAACGCATCGCACAGGTACCCCATGTACGTGCCGACCGTCTTGTTCGTAATCTTTAGCCCATCCGCATTTAATGCGTCCGTAATGTTGCGCGCCGACGTAATGTTGGAAACGTTGTCCATCATGTAATCGGCAATGCGTAGCAGTGCCAATTCGTTTCTGACGCTATGCCGCTGCACGATATCTCTCACAATGAGCGTCTTAAAGACGTTGGAGAGATATTGATAGCGCTGCTCCTGCAGTGGATAAGGGTAAGAACCAGACATACCGCCGGTTCTCGCGTACTCATCGAAGTCGCGGTCGACCTCGCCCTCGTCGCCATAGAGACGATACTCCTCAAACGAGAATGGGAAAACCTCGATCTCGAAGGTGCGCCCCGTAAAGAGCGTCGACAGATCGCTCGACAGCAAAAAGGCATTCGATCCGGTGATGAAGATATCGTACTGCTCGGATGCGTGAAGGCTGTTGATCGCACGCTCAAAACCGTCGCACATCTGAACCTCGTCGATAAGCAGGAAGTTTTGCTTGCCGGACACTCGATGCTCTTTTACATAGGCGAGCAGGGCATGATATTCGAGCAGGCCCTCGAACTCATCGAGGTTGTAGTTGATATGGATGACATTCGAATTGGACAGATTTGCCTCCACGTAATCGCGGAGGGCCTCGAGCAATTTTGATTTACCGCTACGCCGAATGCCCGTGATGACCTTGATGTCCGGCACGCCAATAAGGCTCGTCAACGTGTCCATATATGACGTTCTATTGATGAGTTTCATTGGGGCCTCCTCGCGGTATTTTATCGCTATTCCTCAAAACTGAAAAATTTTCAGTTTTGAGGAATAGACTCTGTAGCGAATATACCTCGCGAAAGGCCGAGCTGCCTTAATCCTATTCCTCAAAAACGAAAATTTTTCAGTTTTGAGGAACAGGGCGCTGGCAACCCATTCCCCAGATAGGCGAAACCCTCCCCGGCACTGCCGAGGAGGGCTTTGTTGTCATCGTTATCTTTGAGCGCGGGCGCCTCGCGTTACAGCCCGCGAATCCGTACGGCCTCGGGCGGAAACTCCTGCTCGCCGGCGTCGGTCTTGATAGTCGCGCGACCCCAGATATCCAAGCCCGCAAACACACCGACCGCAAGCGGCAAACCGTTGGGCGACACCGCCGCAACTTGGCGGCCCAGCAGCGGCACCATGTCGAAGTACTCGCCCAGCACGGGAGCCAGCGGCCCTGCGGCGCCTTGCGGCGTGTTGGCAACAACCGCCCAGGCGTCCACGCGGGCCAGCACGGCGGCGGCCAGCGTCTCGACCAGCGCTTCGTCAGCCACGTCCACACCAAGCTCGCTCAGCGCCGAACGCTCAATATCCACCGTCACGGCACCGAACATGCCCGCAGCACCGGCACCACCGTTGACGGCGACGCGCGCGAACGACGTCTCAAACGCGGGCGCGCCGCACACAATGTCGCTCGGCCACTGAATACCCACCTTGCCGGCAAGGCCCAGCCCCGGTGCCGCAGCCGTTCCCACGAGCGCGTCCATCATGCCCATCGCGGCCACAAACGGCAGGCCGTGGAAGGCATGCATGTTCACATCCGGGCGCACGACCAGCGAAAACGTCAACGACGCCTCGCCCACGCTCCAAGCGCACCAGCCCGCGGACGCACCCTCGCGGCCCGCGTCACGCGCGGCGTCAAGCTCGGTACCGGCGGCAACAGCATTCATCTCGATCATCTACATACGCCCCAATTCGCCCACGATATGGCCCACGCGGTCCTCGGGCTCCTTGACCTCGACGCCGTTGTAGCGGAAGAACCGCGCCGGGTCGTGCATCAAGTCCTCGAGCGGCACCAGCACAAAATCGCGCTCGCCGATCAGCGGATGCGGCAGGCGCAGCTTTTTGCCGCCGTGGGTCTCGCCGTCCATCCACAGCAGGTCCAGGTCGATGGTGCGCGGACCGTTGGCCTTGGCCTTTTTGGAGCGGTCGCGCCCAAGCTCGGCCTCGATCTTCATGAGCTCATCGAGCAGCACCAGCGGCGCCAGCTCGGTCTTGATCTCGATGACGGCGTTGGCAAACGCGTCCTGGCGCGTCTCGTAGGCCGGCTCGCTCTCGTAAATCTTGGAGGAGTTGGACACGCAGGTGAGTGGAATCTCGGCGATCATCTCGCGTGCGGCGCGGATGTTATCGCAGCGATGCCCCAGGTTGGAGCCCACGGCCACAAACGCGCGGCGCGGCTGTGGCTTGGCAACCGCCCAGTAGCCGTTCAGGAACTGCGCAAAACCCGCGGCGTCGTGCACGCGCACGATGTTGGCACCGGCCTGGATGGCGCCCAGGCACACGCCAAACGTAGCGGCATCGCGCTCGGCGGCCTCGGTCACGCCCGAGACGGCGCCCACAAAGCGCTTGCGCGACACGGCGCACATGAGCGGATAGCCCAGTGACGCCATCTTGGCAGTCTCGCGCTGGATGACGATGCCCTCGTTAGCCGACTTACCAAAGCCCGGGCCAGGATCAATGCAGATGCGGTCGCGCGACACGCCGGCATGGATGAGCGTGCGGGCCTGGTCGGACAGAAAGCCCATGACGCGGCGCATGATGGGCGCCGAATCGGGCAGGGTGAAGCGGCGGAGCTGCGAGGTGGGCACGTAGGCTTCCTCGCGGCGGGCGCTGCGGCGCATCATGGCGGCCAGGCGGTCATTGGACTCCGATGCGGCCTCGGTGGCTGCGGGCGCGGCCTCGGGCGCGGGCGCGACGGTCTCGGCGGCAGCAGCCTGCTCGGCGGCCGGCGTCTCCTGCCCCAGTTCGGTTGCAGGCTCGGACGTGGGCTCCGGTTCGCCAAACGGCAGCGAGGGCTGCACCACGCCGCCCGGAAGCTTGGCCTCCGGCTTAGGCTCGCCCAGCAACTTGCCGCGACGGCGGCGAGCCGGCTTCTCGGCCTCACGCGCGGCCTCGGCAGCCGCCTCACGCGCCTTCTCGGCAACAAACGCCGCTGCCGAGGTATCGAGCTGCACCGTTGCGTGCGTGCGGGCGGGCGCGGCGACCTCGCCGGCATGCATCACGATGACGCCGCAGGTGCTCGTCTTAACGAACTCGACCATCTTGGGATCGGTGAAGCCGGTCACGTCGTTGACGATCGAGGCGCCGCAGCGCACGGCCGCCTTGGCAACCGCCACATGGCGTGTGTCGATCGAGACGATGGCGCCCTCCTTGGCCAGCGCGCGCACCACGGGCAGCACGCGGCGAGCCTCCTCGTCGGGGTTGACCGGGGTAAAGCCGGGACGCGTGGACTCACCGCCCACGTCGATGATGTCGGCGCCGGCGTCGAGCATCGCCAGGCCGTACTCGATGGCGGCATCGGGGTCGAAGTGCTCCCCGCCGTCGCTAAACGAATCGGGCGTCACGTTGAGGACGCCCATGATGCGCGGACGGTCAAAGCTGAGCTCGTACTTTCCGCACCGCCATGTCTTGCTGTCGTTCGCCATGAACATCCTCCTAAAATGCCCACGCCGCCGAGCTTGGGGAGCTGGCGGCGGGGTCGCTTTGCACTCAGTCTTTCTATTGTATCCGCGCACACGGGCTAGAACGCAAACGCGGCCGCGATGTCGCAAGAAATCAGCAGGTCGGCATTTGCATCCTGATCGGTAGGAGCAAGATTGCAAATAGCCAGCGTATCGCCGGTAAAGTATCGCGTAAGGCCTGCCGCCGGATACACCACGAGCGAGGTCCCGCCCACAATGAGGGCATCGGCCGCGACGATGGCGGCAACGGCACCGGTCAACACATGCTCGTCGAGCGGCTCTTCGTAGAGCACTACATCGGGCTTGATGCGGCCGCCGCACGCGGGGCACGCAGGCACGCCCGCGGCGTCCTCGTGCTCGCGCGAGCAAATCCACTCGGCGCTATAGACCGCGCCGCACGACTGGCAAATGTTGCGATGGACCGATCCGTGCAGCTCGAACACGCGCTGCGAGCCGGCCGCCTGGTGCAGACCGTCGATATTTTGCGTCACCACGGCGTCGAGCTTGCCGGCGCGCTCCAGCTCGGCCAGCTTGGTGTGGCAGCGGTTGGGCTTAGCGTTAAGCGCGATCATCTTGGTGCGGTAAAAGTCGAAGAACTCCGCAGGATGCGCTTCGTAAAAGCTATGCGACAGCATGGTCTCGGGCGGATAGGCAAACTGCTGGTGATACAGGCCGTCCACGCTGCGGAAATCGGGAATGCCGCTTGCCGTGGAAACACCAGCGCCGCCAAAGAAGACCACGCGCTTGTGGGTGTCAAACAGATCCGCCAGGGCGGCGGAGGCCTGCCTGGGGTCCGATATTGCCTGAGTCATATGAGTCCTCCGTCCTTGTTAATCGGGCAGCGTTGAGCGACGTCCCAGCATGCAGCCTTTAAGTCAGCATGCACGGAGCCCACCCCGCCCTTATTGCGTTAATCTTAAGCCTGCCAACCCCGTCGAAAGGACACCATGCCTCAGACTTACACCTTTGCCTCGTGGAACGTTAACGGCCTGCGCGCCGTGCTCAAAAAGGACCCGAGCTTTATTCAGATCGCGCAAGAACTCGACGTCGATATCTTGGCGCTGCAAGAGACCAAGTTGCAAGAAGGCCAGGTGCAGGTCGACCTGCCCGGCTATCACCAAACCTGGAGCTACGCCGAGCGCAAAGGCTATTCGGGCACCGCGGTCTTTAGCCGCCAGGAGCCGCTACGCGTGCTGCGCGCCGACGCGCTGCTGCCCTACGCCGGCGAGGGCGAGGCCGCCGAGCTCGTTGCCCAAGCCGCAACCGAGGGCCGCGTCTGTGCGCTCGAGTTCGACAAGTTTTGGTTTGTCGACGTCTATACGCCCAACGCGCAAAACGAACTCGCGCGCATCGATGTGCGCATGGCCTGGGACGATGCCTACCGCGGCTTTTTGAGCGCGCTTGAGCGCGAGACCGGCAAGCCCGTCGTAACTTGCGGCGACTTTAACGTGGCACACGAGGAGATCGACCTTAAGAACCCCAAGTCCAACCGCGGCAACGCCGGCTTTTCGGACGAAGAACGCGGCAAGTTTACCGAGCTGCTCAACGCCGGGTTTACCGATACCTGGCGCGCGGCAAACCCCGACGTCGAGGGCGTCTACAGCTGGTGGAGCTACCGCTTTAATGCCCGCAAGAACAACGCAGGCTGGCGCATCGACTACTTCCTGGTAAGCGACGCAATCGCCGACAACGTACGCGACACCGGCATCCGCGGCGACATCTTTGGCAGCGACCACTGCCCCGTCACCCTCACGCTAGAACTCTAGCCCCAAGTAATTCCTGGGGGACGGAGGAAAACAGATCATGTGACCCCTCTCCCCCTATAAGTTGCGGTGGAATAGTTCCTGTTTGGGCAGCAAATAGCCAAAAACGAGAACTATTCCACCGCAAGTTCGTGAGGGAACGCGAAATGCCTTACAGTAAATGCCCTACAGTCCGTATTTCACGACGACACGGTTAATGCGACGGCACCAAGGCTTGTACAAGGCGGCCAAGAACACGCAGGTCGCAAAGCCGTGCGTAATATCGAACGGCACTGCCGTGGCAAGACGCGCTACGGCACCCGCCCAAGTAAGCGGCTGCACAAAACCAATGATGTCATACGCGTTGATCACCACGCCGTACAGCAAACCCGAAGCAAAGCCGTAGGTCAGTAGCGCCGGCATGCGCACGGTTCCATCCGCACGGTCAAACGCACCGGCATGCGCCAGCGCACCGCCAACGTATCCCACGAGCCCCCAGGCATACATCTGCCATGGCGTCCACATGCCCTGTCCAAAAAAGAAATTGCTGGTCAGCGCCGCCAGCGCGCCAACCATAAAACCATTGCGGCGACCAAGCGCCGCCCCCGCGATAATGGCGATGGCGCTCACCGGTTTAAAGTCGGGAATGGGCCCAAACAGGATGCGCCCCGCCGCCGCCAGCGCCGCCAGCACCAGCGTAGGCATAATCTGGCGCAAACCCGGACGAGATGCCTCGTAACCCGCAAAGAACAGCGCAAGCACCAGCGCCACTACAACCAGCATGGCAAGCGCCGCCTGCTCAATGCCCGCCAGCAACGCCGCAGTCATCACTGCCGGCACCGCCAACAACAGCGGGACCTCCAGTTTTGCGAGCAGGCGCGCGACGCGATAATCCGTCATCCCATCACGCCCTATAAAACACGTTGTCGGCAAAGAAGTCAGCCGGGGGCTCCATGCAGGCAATCTCGCCGTCAAACATCATGGCGACGTCGTCGGCTACCTGCTCGACAAAGTCCAAATCGTGCGTAGCCATGATGACGGTGCCGCCAGCCTTCGCATGGTCACGCAGGGCGCGGGCGATGATGCGGCGGCTCTCCAGGTCCAAGCCCTTCGTGGGCTCGTCAAGCAGCAGCAGCTCGGGGCCGATCAGCAGCAGCTTTGCCAGTGCAAGCAGCTGGCGCTGTCCGCCCGAGAGGTCGTAAGGGTGGCGCGTCTCCAGGCCCGCCAGACCCAGGCGCGCTGTCTGCTCCCGTGCTGCGGCCTCGTCGTATCCGCAGGTCGAGGCCCATTCCATCAGCTCATCGCGAACCGTCTCGGCAACCAGCAATGCTTTGGGATTCTGAGGCAGCAGCGCAGCCGAGGCCGCTCCGCGCACCATGCGGCCGCGCTGCAGCTTGGCGGTCTTCGCCAGCACCGAGAGTATCGTCGACTTACCGCATCCGTTGCCGCCCACGATCGCATGCACCGCGCCAGCCGAAAACGACGCACCGAGCCCACGCAGCACCCAACCGCCCGCGCGATCGTAGCGAAACCAGCCTTCCGACAGGGTGGTAGCCGACCCGCCGTGCATTTTTTGGAGTATTCTGCTTCCATCCGTGCGCGGGAAGGCTTCCGAGCCGTTCTCGAGCGACGTTTGCGCCACAAATTCGGACGATTTGTCCAATTCTGAACTTTTTTTCGCGCTCGATACGTCCCCGGGCGGCTCCAGAGAGCCCAAATTGTCCTCACGCCTGCTGAATACTCCGTTTTTTGCACATCGGATGGCACCCCACCCCAACATCTCATCGGAAAACAGCGATTCTCGGCGTCCCAAAGAAGCCATATCCGCCACCTCGCGCACGCGACCGCCCTCAATCCGGTACGCACACGTCGCATACTCGAGCATCGGCCGCGGTTGATGCGTAGCCACAACAACCGTGCAGCCCAGCTCACGGTTCACGCGAAACAGCGCGTGCAGAAAATTCTTCTCGGCAACGGGATCGAGCTGAGACGTGGGCTCGTCGAGTAGCAGCACACGCGGACGCAGCGCCAGGACGGCGGCAAGCGACAGCAGCTGCTTGCGGCCACCCGAAAGCGTGTCAGTATCGCGGTGAAGCCAATCTTCCAGTCCAAAGAAATAGCTGGTCTCAGCTACGCGACGGCGCATCTCATCACGCGCTAGCCCCAAGTTTTCCAGGCCAAACGCCATCTCGTGCCACACGGTTTCGCACACGATCTGGTTCTCGGGATCCTGGAACACATAACCCACGCGCTCCGCCGATGCCCGCACATCCATGTCGGCGACGAGCTCGCCCAACACGCGCAGCTCGCCGGAGCGTGTACCCGCCGGCGCGATCTCGGGCTTGAGCAGCGACAGCAGCGTCGACTTACCCGATCCGGTACCGCCAACAAGCAGCGCAAATGCACCTTGGGGAACAGACCAGTCGAGCCCCTCGAGCACCGCAGCATCAGCATCGGGGTAGGCAAAGCTCAGGCCCCGTACCTCAATCGCAGGCACATCGGAGCCGCACGCCCCGCCCGTTACCGAGCAGCTATCCAACCGAGCCATCAGCCAAACCTCTTCTCATCAATCGCGTGCAACGCGCAAGGCAGCACCATCCAGGCAGCGTACACAACATAGCCCGGCCACGGCGCCGGCACCAAGAGCTGAGGATAAAACGAATACTGCGTCGTCGCGGTCCACGCCACTGTCACCGTGACCACGCCAAACAGCGCAAGCCCCACCAACGCGGCAACGTCGCTGCGCCCCAGTCGATACCGCGCATACGTCGTACGACGCGTCGCGGCACCCCACCCGCGCGAGCGCATCGCGTCCGCGCGCTCCAGCGAATCTTCCATGCCCCAGCCCATCAACACACTCGATGCCCGCAGGCGCGAGCGCACGGGGTCGGCCGGCACGCGGCCCGGCACATCAATCGCATCCTGCACCGCCATCACCGTACGACCGCGACGCAAAAACTGCGGGATAAGCCGCATGCACATCGAGATCATGAGCGCGATCACCGGCGCGGCATTACCCAGCAGCGCGAGCACCTTGTCGTAGCCAAGCATCGACGCCGCGGCCTCAAACCACAGTACGCTCGCCACAAACAACCCGCCCATGCACAGGCCGTATACCATACTCTCCAAATACACCGCACGCATGCCAATACAGAACAGCTCCGTCGAGCCCGAGGCGCTAAACAGCGGATTGAGCACCGCGATGATCAAGATCACCGGCAGCTGCCAGCGAAGCGCCCCCAACGTACGCGCGGCGCCGCGCATCGCAAACCCGTACGCCAACCCGCCCGCAAGCGACAGTGCAATCAGCACCGGCTGCATCGAGAACATGGTGAGTCCCAGCGTCAGCACCATGTAGAGCGCCGGCACCGCCGGATGCGACATCGAAAATGCCGCGACGGGCTCGTGGCCAGATTCCTCTCGCATGATATCCACGGGCACCTCCCATCCCTCGCTCAAACGCCAACGCCGCAGCGCCGACGCCATGCACAACCAGCGCAAACACCACGCCGGCGGCACCGACATCAGCGGCAATGCGCCAATCGTTACGCGCTCAACATATGCCTGCGGTATCATATTGCGCCGTGTATCGTTTCCAAACACACGTCTCTATAACGTAACAGGAGATCACATGGACGCAACCGCAATTATCCTCGCTGCCGGCGAGGGCACCCGCATGAAGTCGAACCACTGCAAGGTTTCGCACAAGATCCTGGGCAAGCCCATGGTCCAGTGGATCGTCGACGCTACCATCAAGGCCGGCTGCAGCCGCGTCGTGGTCGTCATCGGCAGCCACGCCGACGAGATGCGCGCCCTGATCGACGGCGCCTACGCCAACAGCGCCACCAAGGTCGAGTGCGTCGAGCAGACCGAGCGCCTGGGCACCGGCCACGCCGTAAAGGTCGCGCTCGAGGCCTGCGGCATCACGCAAGGCCCCGTCGTCGTGCTCAACGGCGACCTGCCGCTCATCACCGCCGACACCGTCGCCAAGTTCGCGCAGACCGTCGCTACCGGCGAGCTCGCCTGCACCGTCATGACCATGACCCCGCCCGACCCCTTCGGCTACGGCCGCATCAAGCTGGGCGCCGACGGCCAGATCGAACGCATCATCGAGCAGAAGGACTGCACGCCCGAGCAGGCCGCCACGCTGCTCGAGTGTAACGCCGGCTGCTACGCCTTCGACGGCGCGCAGCTCGCCGCCCACATTAACGAGATCGGCAACGACAACGCGCAATCCGAGTACTACCTGCCCGACATGCTCGAGATTCTCAAAAGCCACGGCCAGGCTGTCTCCATCTTTCACTGCGATGACTACCGCGATGGCCTGGGCGTCAACAGCCGTATCCAGCTCGCGCAGCTCACCGCTATCGCGCGCGACCGCATCAACGAGCACTGGATGGCCGAGGGCGTCACGTTCATCGATCCCACGCAGGCCTGGATCGGCCCCGACGCCGTTATCGGCCGCGACACCGTCGTGTGGCCGCAGACGCACCTGATCGGCCACGTCACCGTGGGCGAGGAGTGCCAGCTCGGCCCCAACAGTCGCCTCACCGACACCACCGTCGGCAGCGGCTGCACCATCGATGAGACCATCGCCATCGAGGCCGTCATCGAGAACGGCGTCGACTGCGGCCCGCGTGCCTACCTGCGCCCGGGCACTCACATGCTCGACGGCTCCAAGGCCGGCACGCACGTGGAGATCAAGAAGTCCACGATCGGCGAGGGCTCCAAGGTGCCGCACCTGTCCTACATCGGCGACACGACCATGGGCTCCGGCGTCAATGTCGGCGCGGGCTCCATCACCTGCAACTACGACGGCGTCCACAAGCACAAGACCGTCATCGGCAAGGATGCCTTCATCGGTTCCGACACCATGATGGTCGCGCCCGCCCAGATTGGCGACGGCGCACTCGTGGCCGCCGGCTCCGTCATCACCGAGCCGGTCCCGGCCGACGCACTCGGTCTGGGCCGCGCCCGTCAGGTAAATATTGAGGGCTGGGCCGCCGATTATCGCCGCCGTCTGCACGAGGACGACGAGGCATAACGTTTCGCCAAGCACAAAAGGAGCTGTTCCCTGGGGACGGCTCCTTTTTCTATCGTGACCTGCGCGACCGGATGAGTGGTCGGTTCGTGTCCGTTGACGGTAAAGACGTTATCAAGACCCGATTAACCCCGCCGCACGGTTACAATGCAAAAAGGCATCTATATGGCATTCGATGTATAAAGGAGAAGGGTAATGCCGATTAATGATCCCGAGAAGTCGGAGAATATGCGCAAGTCCATCCGCGTGTATTCCGGTTCCTCCAACCGTCCCCTCGCTCAGAAGATTGCTGAGTACCTTGGGGTCGAGCTTTCGGGCCTTACGCTAAAGCAGTTCGCCAACGGTGAGATTTACGCCCGCTACGACGAGACCGTCCGCGGCGCCGACGTCTTCCTGATTCAGTCCGTGGCCGGCGGCAACGTCAACGACATGCTCATGGAGCTGCTCATCGCCACCGACGCTGCCAAGCGCGCATCCGCCCGCTCCATCACCGCCGTTATCACCCACTACGGCTATGCCCGTCAGGACCGCAAGGCCGGCCCGCGCGAGCCCATCACCGCCCGCCTCGTCGCCAACCTGCTCGAGCGCGCCGGCGTCAACCGCATCATCACCCTCGACCTGCACCAGGGCCAGATCCAGGGCTTCTTCGATATCCCGGTTAACCACCTGTCCGCACTGCCGCTGTTTGGCCAGTACTACAACGACATGCACTTCGACACCGACAACCTGGTTGTCGTCTCCCCCGACGTGGGTCGTGCCAAGGCCGCCAAGAAGCTGTCCGACATGCTCGGCTGCGACCTGGCCATCGCCCACAAGGGTCGTCCGCGCCACAACGCCGCCGAGGTCATGGGCATCATCGGTGACATCAAGGGTAAGACCTGCATCATCAACGACGACATGATCGACACCGCTGGCACCCTGTGCGCCAACGTCAAGGAGCTCAAGGCTATGGGCGCTGGCGACATCTACGTCTGCGCCACCCACGGCATCTTCTCCGGTCCGGCCATCGAGCGTCTGAACGATGCCCCCATCGTCGAGTGCGTCGTCACCGACGCCATCCCCGTCGAGGTCGGCGGCAAGATCAAGACCATCTCGGTCGCCGAGGAGTTCGCTCAGGCCATCTCCGCCGTTTACCACGAGGAGCCCGTCTCCACGCTCGTCGGTGGCGACTTCGCGCTGTAATCGCATCGTCCTTGTAACCCGGCGCATCGCCGTCGGAACAGAAGAAACCCCCGCGCTCCCCCTTGCCTCGCAAAGGTCGCGCGGGGGTTTCTTCTGTTCCGACGGCTCGCTCTGCCGCGGCCGTGCTTTTGTCTGGTGGGATTTCGCTGAAACGAAGTCTCGCCTTCGGCGGGCGTGGTAGCCTTTGTCGTTGATTGAACTTTTGTGTAACGAAAGGATGAACATGGCAGCTGCACAGCCGCTTAAGATTCGCATGGTTGCCGGACTTGGCAACCCTGGCGATGAGTATGCCGAGACCCGCCACAACGCCGGCTTTAAGGCAATCGACGAGCTGGCCCGTCAGGCCGGTGTCACGTACTGGAAAAACCAGGCCGGCGCCGAGGTCGCGCTCATCAACATCAACGATCCCGAGGAAGAGGGCGGTAAGCGCCAGATTGTACTGGTCAAGCCGCAGTCGTATATGAATACCTCGGGTGGCCCCATCTCCAAGCTCTGCCGCGAGTACAAGATCAAGGCCGAGGAGCTGCTCGTGATTCACGACGAGCTCGACATTCCCGCCGGCGACGTGCGTGTTAAGGTGGGCGGAGGCCATGCCGGTCACAACGGCCTGCGCTCCATCATCGACAAAATGGGCAGCCGCGACTTTAGTCGCATCCGCACCGGTATCGGCAACCCTCCCGGCAAGATGGCCGTGGCAGATTACGTGCTCAAGCAGCTGCGCGCCCGCGAGGCCGAGGACTTCCAGAACACCTGCGCCCGCGCCGCAGATGCCGCCGGTCTGGCCATCGTCCACGGCGTAATCTACGCCCGCGATCACGTAAACGGCGCCGCTTCCGCCAACGGGAAGCACTAAAACCTACCATTTAGGGATGTTTATTTTGGCAGGTTTCATCTGCGGAAACGCCGCGGCGGCTGCGTCGCAATAAACCCTGTGCCGCTATACATATGCAACGCTCCAAAGGGGGCCGGCCTTACCGAAGCGCGAGGCCGGCCCCCTTTGCCGTTTTGCCTGATAAAACCGACCAAAATAAACCTGTCCCTTTTTGGCAGGTCACTTTTCCCGCCTGCCAAAGATACACGTAAGCGACATTGCCATGAGGGTATAATTTGCACCGTATGTCTGCACAACGCCTGTGCGCGTACGGTTTTACTCGGGCTACCGTCCATTTCCGTGGAGGCACGGTTCGGCGGCCCTAACAAGAGAGGGGTTCTATGTATAAGATCCTGGAGAAGACGCAGTTCTCGGAGAAGGTGTTCAAGTTCCGCATCGAGGCGCCCGCAATCGCCAAGCATGCGCACGCTGGACAGTTCCTCATGGTTCGCGCCAACGAGACGGGCGAGCGTGTCCCGTTTACCCTGGCCGGCTGGAACGGTGACGAGGGCTGGGTCGAGTTCATCTTCATGGTGATCGGCAAGACCACCGAGATGCTTTCCACCTACGAGGCCGGCGAGTCGCTGCGCGACGTCGTGGGCCCGCTGGGCGTTCCCACCGAGATGGCCGAGGGCCCCTGCGCCGTCATTGGCGGAGGCGTCGGCCTGGCAATTGCCTTCCCGGTCGCCAAGCACCTGGTCGAGACCGGTCACGAAGTTCACGCCATCATGGGCGCCCGCACCAAGGACCTCCTGCTCATGGAGGACCAGTTCCGCGAGCTCCTCGACGAGGACCACATCCACATCACCACCGACGACGGTTCCTATGGCGAGCAGGGCGTTGTCACCGCTCCGCTGGAGCGCCTGCTGCAGGACAAGGCCGTGAGCCAGGTCTTCTGCGTCGGCCCCGTTCCGATGATGAAGTTCTCGACCCTCACCGCCCAGAAGTACGACACCCCCATCACCGCGTCGCTCAACCCCATCATGGTTGACGGCACCGGCATGTGCGGCTGCTGCCGCGTCGAGGTGGGCGGCGTGACCAAGTTCGCTTGCGTCGACGGCCCCGACTTCGATGCCACCCTGGTCGACTGGGATGACCTTCGTGCCCGCCAGGCCGCTTACCGTTCCGAAGAGGGCGAGTCCCTCAAGGCCTATGAGGAAAAGAGCTGCGCATGCCACTAGTTAACGGTCGTTTCGTTGCCGATATGAAGTCGCCCCGCACCCCCGATAACGAGGAGCCGGCTGCCGAGCGCGCCTGCGACTTCCGCCCCGTCGACAAGGGCTTCACCGAGGAGATGGCGCTGGCCGAGGCCGAGCGCTGCCTCAACTGCAAGAAGCCGTTCTGTGTTGAGGGCTGCCCCGTCAACATCAACATCCCCCGCTTTATCGAGCAGATCCGCGCGAAGGACTTCGGCGGCGCTCTCGATACCATCCGCGAGGACTCCATGCTTCCCGCCATCTGCGGCCGCGTCTGCCCGCAGGAGAACCAGTGCGAGGGCAAGTGCATCCGTGGTAAGAAGTCCGAGCCCGTGGCCATCGGCCAGCTCGAGCGCTTCCTGGGTGATCGCCCCGAGCTCGCCTCCACGCCCAAGATGGCCCCCAAGAACGGCAAGAAGGTCGCCGTCGTCGGCTCCGGCCCGTCCGGCATCACCTGCGCCGGCGAGCTCGCCCGTAACGGCTTTGACGTTACCGTCTTTGAGGCATTCTTCACCGGCGGCGGCGTGCTGGTCTACGGCATCCCCGAGTTCCGTCTGCCCAAGGCAGTCGTCAAGCGTGAGATTGACGGCCTTGAGGACATGGGCGTCAAGTTTGAGTACAACTCCGTCGTGGGCAACATGGCCACGGCCGAGGAGCTGTTCGAGCAGGGCTTCGACGCCATCTACGTGGCAACCGGCGCTGGCCTGCCCAAGTTCCTCAACGTCCCCGGCGAGAACCTGCCCAACGTCTTCTTCGCGAACGAGTACCTCACCCGCGTGAACCTGATGAAGGCCAACAAGTTCCCCGAGTACGATACCCCCACCAAGCACGGCAAGAACGTCGTCGTCTTTGGTGGCGGCAACGTGGCTATGGACGCCGTCCGTACCGCCAAGCGTCTGGGCGCCGAGCACGCCATCATCGCTTACCGCCGTACCGAAGACGAGATGCCCTGCCGTCGTGCCGAGCTGCACCACGCCAAGGCCGAGGGCGTCGAGGTTCTGCCGCTCGTTTCCCCGCTCGAGTTTGTCGCTGGCGAGGACGGCTCCGTGTGCGCCGTCAAGGTCCAGAAGATGGAGCTCGGCGAGCCCGACGAGTCCGGCCGTCGTCGCCCGGTGCCCATCGAGGGCGCCATCGAGGAGATCCCCTGCGACGTCGCGATCTCGGCTATCGGCACCAACGCCAACCCCTTCGCTGCCAAGATCGGCGGCAAGATGGAGCTCAACAAGTGGGGCTACATCGTCGCCGACGAGGAGACCGGCCAGACCACCGATCCCCGCATCTGGGCCGGCGGCGACATCGTCACCGGTGCCGCTACGGTCATTCTGGCGATGGGCGCCGGCAAGAAGGCCGCCGCTTCCATCACCAAGAGCCTGCTGGGCGAGTAATCACCCTCAGCGCTAGCCATCAAACGGCAAAGTCCCCGTCGAGCACACGCCCGGCGGGGACTTTTCTCTATGCCGGCCAACCCATCACCACAAAGGGGACATGCGCCTTTGTGGTGGTCGGGGACTTGGCCGGCGAACCAATTCCGACGTTTGTCTCAATCTGTAACAGTTAGAGACCAAATTCCTCGCCACGTGTTACAGATCGAGACGTTAGGTTAGCGGCTGAACAGTTCGTCTCAATCTGTAACACCTAGAGCCCAACTATCAGGTTTGGTGTTACAGATCGAGATTTTGTAAAAGCCGAGAATGGGCGCTGCCACCAAAAGCCTAGCGCTTGCGGCGCTTGGTTGCGGCGATGCCGGCAGCGGCAACGGTTGCGCCGGCGATGCCAAGGGCCGCTGCCGCCGTCGCGGCGTTGTCGCCCGTGGCGGCCAGAGTGCCCACGGACTTCTGGGCAGCGGTGGCCTTCGCGGCCGGCTTGGAGGCAGCAGCCGTGGAACTCGCCTGAGTCGGCGTCACGGACGGCGTGCCAGTCTCACTTCCGCCGCCTGGCTGCGGCGTGGGAGCCGGGGTGGGCTCAGGCTGCGGCGTGGGCTCAGGCTCGACCGCATCTCCGGAGCTGATTACCACGCTGCGGGCAACCTCGTCGGAAGTCCTAACATCCTGGATAGTAGACGACCCGGCAGCACCGATGACGAGTCCGTTTCCCGTAGTTTCTCGCACGGTGCCGCCGGCGGGAGTCGTAACTACCGATCCGCCATCAATTGCAAGATAAGGGGCTGCATCACCTAGATTGACAGCGTAGATTGCCGCCGTAGAGCCCAACGCCTCAACATTTGAATTAATGATGTCAATTCGAGGGATGGCGGACTGGGAGCTGGATTGGGAATATATTCCGTAGCCATGTTTACGACTGTAGCCAGTTCCGTCACCGCATCGAGCTGTAAGGTTCGAATTCTCGACGAGCACCCGCGACACGCCGTCCTGCGCGCGCATCCAAACACCATCCAAAACATCGGCCCTATCACTCACCACGAGCGTAACATCCGCCCCGTTGGTAATACTCAAACATAAATCTGTCTTGCTTCCAACCGAATACAGGGCGAGCGACGCACCGTTCCCATTGCGCGCCTCCGCATTTAATTTTGCGTTATCCACCGCGATGCAGCCTCCATGCTCGGAGGAGTAGTTTTCGGCACAGACTGCAATGGCTGTGTCGAGCCCATTTGCCTCGACGTGGACGTCGGCGCCCTCGCTAATAGTTATGTTGCCTGCCCGCGTGTGAATGCCGATGGTATCAGGCACATTGTTCGCTGCCGTCACGTTAACGTTGGCACCGCGGATGTCTACGTCGCCGCCGGTCTTGCCGTCCCCCGAAACCGCTATCGTATCGGTCCCGGCCGTTGCGTTGAGAGTCACGTTGCCCGAGATGGCGAGGTTACCGTACTCGACATTAACAGCGCTCTTGCGCCACCATCGTTCGGCCGTCGCGCTGAGGGCCCCCTCCCCCGTGATGGTGAGGTTGCCGTTCTTGACCTCGATGGCGCTCTGCCTGGCGTCGGCCGTGATGGTGTTGGTGCCTGCCACGTCAATGTTGAGGTTGCCCTGAGCGCTGATGCTGGCGCCGTCGTAGCCGCTGAGCTTCATGTCGTCGGCGCCGTCCCAGGACCAGGTTCCGGCATCGTCGCCAGCGGCCTTGCTGTACTGCGTGCCACCCACGTTGACCCACTCGGCGGCGAGTGCCACACTCGGTAGCAACAGCTGGCCGGCCATGAGCGCGCAAGCCCCCGCGCAGACGAGCTTGACGCCCACGCGACGCCACGTTCCGTGGGAGAGCGCGCACGAGCGGTCGCGGTTGATTGAGTTGTCATGGATTTGCTTTCGCATGTGAGCCTCCTTGCCGTAAGGGATGCTTCTGTAACACCATGTTACGGGAAGATATCCGGACTCCAGGGCACAAATTCACATGCGGCGCATCTGCCAGTGCAAAAGGCGACAAGCGTGCAATCACCGAGGGGGGTCTTCGCCTTCCAAAGACCCGCCCATACCGTCCTGGTCTACAATCGAGGGCACGATTGTTCCGTCCACCCAAAGGACCGTTCTTGAACCTGAGCAAGACTAAAATCAACGCGCTTTTGGCACTCGCGCTCTTTACCTTCGTCTTTCTTGCCGCCGAGTTTCGCTTCGATATCAATGTCGGGCTGCTCGCCGGTGCCGAGCGTGTAGTGATCGCGCAGGGCTTTATCCTGGGTGCCAGCGTTATCGGCTTTATCGGATACGCGCCACTGCTCGGGCTCGCACAGCGTAAAGGCCAGCCCCAGGCAGTTGCCAGCGCCGCCGTCCCCATCGCCATCCTGGGATTGACCCAGATACAGTTCCCCGCGGGCACGCTTGCGCTCGAGATTCTGGGGTGCCTCACATTCCTCGGACTCGGCCTGCTGGGTGCTGCGGCGCACCATGCGTTCGCGATGGCGTTCCAAGACGATCCCAAGCTCGCCACCGGTGCAGGAGCGGCATACGCCGCGGGCATTCTGATGCAGTTCGCCCTTAACCTGCGCGACTGCGGCGGCATCGCAGAGCTCATCGTTCTTGGAGCGACGACGATCGTCATCTCCGCCCTGAGCGCTGCTCCCCAAGCGACAGACGAGGGCTCTAGCCACACCGTCAACCCCTTTATCGAACCCTCGCATGCCCTCGCCAAGCAGGCGTGCTGGAGCATTGCGCTCGTCATGATTCTCGCCTGTCTGTTCTCCACCCTCGATAACGTAGTCACGTTCTCCAACGCCCACGGCACCATCGCCGTGCAGACCTGGCCACGCCTCTTTTTGGCAGCGAGCGGTCTCGTCGCCGGCATCGTCTTTGACCTTGCCGAGCGCCGTTATATGGGGCTCGTCATGCTCGGCGTCACAGTACTCTCCACCATTTCGATTTTGGCCGTGGAAGCCGGCGCCGATCCCAACTTGGGCCTCATCGTCTTTTACCTGAGCTCGGGCTTTTTCGTCACGTTCTTTACCGCCACGTTTACTCAGCTGGCACCGCGCATGCACGCGCCCGCCCTCTGGGCCGGCATGGGTCGCGCGGCCAACAATGTGTGCGCGTTCACCACATCGGGTATCTCACTGGCGCTCGTGACCTCTGGCAACGTCGCCCTCATCATGATCGGCGCGCTCATGCTGCTCGTAGCGGCCAGCGTTGCGTTCGTTGCCGCGGGCCTATTCCGCCTGCCCCAAACCGAGCAGGAGCGCGAACATCAGCAACGAGCCGAGGAAGCACTCGCCGCGCCGAGCATCGAGGAGCAGCGTCAGGCCTTTATCGCCGACCACGGACTCACCCCGCGCGAAGTCGACGTGCTCATAGCCGTGACCCAAGACGAACGCCCGCTTAAGCAGGTCGCCGAGGAGCTCGGCATCTCGATGCGCATGGTGCAGCGTCATCTGAGCTCCATCTACCAAAAGACCGACACGCAAACGCGCGCCGGTCTCACCAAAGCCTTTCCCTCAGCCTAAAACAAAAACCACCACAAAGGTGCCTGTCCCCTTTGTGGTGGTTTTGACGGTTAACCCTCGAGCTGAGCCACCTTGTAGCGGTAGGCTGCGGCGATGACGTCCTTGCAGCCTTCGCGGCCCAGCTTGGCGCGGTTGACGACGATGTCTTTACCGCTCGTCATCTTCCACTTTCCGGCGCTATAGCGCTTATAGAACGCCTCGCGCGCCTTCTGCTGCTGCTTGACCAGCTTGGCACCCTTCTTTTTGTTAAGGCCACGCTTCTTGCGCACGATCTCGACGCGGTCCTCAAAGGGTGCGGTCACCAGCACGGCAATGTGGTTGGGGTTGTTGCGCAGCAGGTAATCGGACAGGCGGCCTTCGATAATGCAGCTCTCGGTCTCGCCCAAATCCAAAATCACCTGGCTCATCTTTTGGAACAACTTGTCCGAGTACGAACGTGCGTCGTAACGGTCGGGCAGAAACGCCATGTTCTCCACGGCCAGGCGCTCGTCGTAGGCAGCCATCTTGTCGAGCGACTCGCCCGCGCGCAGCGACGCACGCACCAGCAGCTCGTTATCGTACAGCGGAATCCCCAACTCGTCGGCAAGCATGCGACCAATCTCGTGGCCCTCGGCGCCAAAGTCGCGCGCGATGGTAATGACCACAGGATTCTTCTTATTCTCCAGATCGCTCATCGCGATTCCTTTCTCTATGTGACAAAGGGACAGTCCCTTTGCCACATTCTACGCTGCCACCATTCGCCTCTGATATGCGCGGACCAGCAGCGAGATACCAAAGTTGAGCACAAAGTACATCGCAAACACCAGGCCATAGAGCATAAGCACCTGCGACAGGTCGATCGCGTGGGCCATCACGACATTTGCCGTGTACATGAGCTCGGCCACGTTAATGCCCGAAAGATACGAGCTGTCCTTGATGACGGTCGTGCACTGGCTAAACAGCGCCGGAATGATCGTCTTAAACGTCTGAGGCAGAATGATGTAGCGCATGGTGGCAAAGAAGCCAAAACCCTGGCTCTGCGCTGCCTCAAACTGGCCGCGCGGAATCGAGTTGAGGCCGCCGCGCACAATCTCGGCCATAACAGCGCTGGTAAACAGCGTAAAGGCGATGGTCGAAATCACAATGTCCAAACCCTGCACCGTAAAGTAGATAAAAAGGATCCACAGCAGGTTCGGCGTGCAGCGGAACAGCTCGATATAGGCGCTCACCAAAATACGGAACGGGCGGGGCGCATAGCTTTTAACGAGCGCCAGCACCGTGCCGAAGATGAGCGAGAAAAAGATCGACAGCGCCGAGATCTCGATTGTCTTAACAAAGCCGCCCCAAATGTAGAGCAGGTTGGTCGCGTTGAAGATTTCCATGCGCTAGGCCTCCTCTACGTTGTCGAGCCCCAGCTCGGCCAGGCTCACGCCGCGCGGACGCTCCTTGGAGCGGCGCTCGAGCCACTGCACCAGCATGGCGAGCGGAAAGCAGATGATGAAGTACATAAGGCAGCAGACGATGTATCCCTGCAGGTAGCCGTACAGACTCACAAAGTTGTCGGAACGGTACATAAGGTCGCCGCCGGCCACAAGCGCCAGTACCGACGTATTCTTGACCAGGTTGAGCGCCTGGTTGCACAGCGGCGGCAGAATGATCTTGAATGTCTGGGGCAGTACGATGTACCAGTACGCCTGCGCACGGGTGAAGCCCTGGCTCTGGGCCGCCTCCATCTGACCGCGCGGAACCGCCTCGATACCAGTGCGGATGACCTCCGAAATGTAGGCCGCGTGATACAGGCCCACGCCCAAGAAGCCCAGCACGAACGGAGCGATGCGCACCGGCTGGTCGGCACCGGTTATGGCCTGCAAAAACTGCGGACCGGCCATGTACATAAAGAGCACCTGTACGGGCAACGGGGTGTTCTGGTAAAACTCCACGTACGCGCGGCTTATGGCGCGCAGCACGCGCGAACGAGTGGTAGAGAACACGCCCAGCAGCGTGCCCAGCACCAGCGACAACAGCAGACCGGCAACGACCACCTGTAGCGTCACGCCAAAGCCCTCCCAGAAGGGCCCCATATTTTGAAATGTCGTCGACCAACGGTCGGCGTCAAATAATCCTTCGAGCATTTGATTCCTTCCTTGGACGATGCGCCTATACAAGACCCCAGGTCTTGACCTCTTGGTCGAGCCAGCCATCGGCCAGGCGATCGCAAACCACCTGATCGACCACAGCCGAAAGGTCGCAGCCCTTCTTGGTCGCCACGCCGTAGCCCTGCTCGCCAAACTTGACCTCGGGCTGCAGCAGCTCAACGGTCTCGTTCATGTAACCGGCCAGCGTGGAGCGGTCCATGGCAAAGACGTCGATATTGCCGGCGTCGAGCGAACTCTTGATGATGGGATAGCCGCTAAAGGCCCTAAACTCGGGCTTGCAGCTAAAGCCGTTGTCCTTGATCATCTGCTCGATCAGGCCCTGCGTGGTGGCACCCTGGCTCACGCCAATGACCTTGCCGTCCAGATCCTCAATCGAGGTAAAGCCCGAACGCTTCTTGACCATGAGTCCCACGTAGTCGGTGCGGTACGGCGTCGAGAAATCCCAGCTCTTCTTGCGCTCGTCGGTGATGGTGTAGGTCGCCGCGACCACGTCGAGTTGGCCGTTATCGATCAGTGGGCCGCGCGTCTTGGGCGTTACGTCGGTAAACTCGACAAGCTCCTGGGCACGAGCCTTCTTGTAGCTCACACCAAAGACGGCAGCGGCGATCTGGTAGCACAAATCGACTTCCATGCCCTCAAAGCGGCCCTTGGCGGTGTCGTAATAGCCGTAGCCGGGAACATCCTTCTTAACGCCGGCATTCAGATGGCCACGCGACTTGATGGCCGCAAGCTTGGACCCCTTGTCGGAGCCCTCACCGCTGGTGGAGTTGCCGCAACCGGTAAGCGCGGTCCCCGTCAGCGCGAGCATGCCGGCGCCAGCCAGCTGCAAAAAGTGACGGCGCGACACGGCCGCCCTCGTCATATCCGTCATGTCCATCACCGCGCCTAGTGCAGAATCTTGGACAGGAACTCGCGGCAACGCGGGTTCTCGGGGTTATCGAAGAAGTGCTCGGGCGTGCCCTCCTCCAGAATGCGGCCGTCCTCCATAAAGATGACGCGGTCGGCCACCTGGCGCGCAAAGCCCATCTCGTGCGTCACGCAGATCATGGTGATGTCCTCCTGCGCGAGCTCAATCATAACGTCCAGTACCTCCTGGACCATCTCGGGGTCGAGCGCCGAGGTCGGCTCGTCAAACAGGATGATAGGCTGCTTGGTGCACAGGGCACGGGCGATGGCGATGCGCTGCTGCTGACCGCCCGAGAGATTCTGCGGATACTCGCCAGCCTTATGCGCCATGCCGACGCGCTTGAGCGCGGCGATGGCGATCTCGGTCGCCTCCTCCTTGCTCTTCTTTTGCAGCTTGATGGGTGCGAGCGTCAGGTTGCCCAGCACCGTCATGTTGGGATACAGGTTGAACTGCTGAAACACCATGGAGCTGTACTTGCGAGCCATCTCCAGGTGATTCTTTTTGGTGAGCGGCGTACCGTCGATGACGACCTCGCCCGACGTGGGCTCCTCCAGATAATCGACGCAACGGATGAGCGTCGACTTACCCGAGCCGGAAGGCCCGATCATTACGAGCTTCTCGCCGCGCTTGACGGTGAGATTGATATCTTTGAGCACATGCAGGTCGCCAAAGTACTTGTTGAGATGCTTGATCTCGATCATGTCTGCCATGAATGTCCCTTCCCTGCGTTTACACGAGTTGAACTATTGTACGGAAAGAACCACATTTCCGCAGCCCACACCACATTCCCGTAAAGAACCCGCAACCTTTAACCCACTCATTGGGGACAGCCCAGCAAAAAGGGGCGCGACCATGACGGCCACGCCCCCCCTCAACATCAACTATGTACCGCTCGGCCCTTACGCGAGTTTGGCTCCGACGATCTTTGCCGCGGCCGGCTTGTCGAAGTTGCCGCCGGTGGCCTTGCCGAGCGCACCCATAACCTGGCCCATCTGCTTCTTGGACGTGGCGCCCAGCTCGGCGATGACCTGCTCGATCAGGGCCTCGAGCTCCTCGCCCGAAACCTGCGCGGGCAGCAGACTTTCCAGAATCTCGACCTGCTCGGTCAGGTTGTCGGTACGCTCCTGGTCGGTACCGGCCTTGATGGACATCTCCAGCGTCTCGCTCGTCTGCTTAATCAGACGCTTGATCATGCTGTTGACGTCTTCCTCGGTCACGTCGCGGCGCTCGTTAACCTCGATATTCTTCACCTCGGCCTTGACCTGGCGAATGATAGACAGGCGAACCTTGTCCTTGGCCTTCATGGCCGCAATCATTTCCTTCTGCAGCTCTTCGTTGGTCATCTGCAAATCCTCCTCAATAGCGTGGGCGGCACTCGCGCGAGCGCCGTCCCATGATTACTTGGTCGTCGACGAATTGTCGGTCGAGCTCTTGGTGACGCCCTTCAGGCTGACGTTGTACGGCACGTCCTTGGGCATGGGGTTGACGGTAATGTCGGCGTCCTTCTTGTACTGCTCCAGCCACTCGCTGTACGCGGTGCTTGCCGCCTGCGTCTTCACCACGTTGGAGACGTACTTCTTGATGTCCTTGGGCACCTGCTTAATGTCATCGACCTGATTATCGACATGGAAGTAGTCGGTGCACTTGATGATGTGATAACCATAGGTCGACTCGACGACTTCGCTCACGTCGCCCTTGTTGAGCCCCTCGAGCGCCGTCTGGTAGCTGTCGACAAAGGTGGTGAGCTTATCCCAGCCCACATCGCCCTTCTTCTCCTTGGAACCGGTGTCGTCGGAATACTGCTTCACGGCGTCCTCAAAGCTCAGCTCGCCGGAGTTAATCTTGTCCAGGCACTCCTGCGCCTTGGCCTTGGCGGCGGCCTTGTCCTCGTCGGAAGCGTCAGAATCGACCTTGATCAGAATATTCGACGAGCGACGGGCGTCATTGTAGTTGGACAGGTTCTCGTTGATGTAATCGACAATCTCGCTGTCCTTGGGCTTGCTGGTGGGTGCCACGGCATCCTTGAGCTTTTGCTGCGCCAGGCTCTCCTTGAGCGAGTCCTTGTAGGTGTCCTCGGTGTAGCCATAGGTCTTAAGCGTCTTCTTAAAGGCTTTGGCGCCGCCGGCACTCTTGCAGGCGTCCTTCCAAGCCTTCTCGACCTCCTCGTCCGAGACGGTCACGCCGTTTTCCTTCTGCGCCTGCTGAAGCAGGATCTGCTGCGCGTAGGAGTCGATGAGCTGCTTGCGGTACTTCTTGGGTGTGAGGTCGTTGTCGACCAGGTACTGTGCCCAGTCCTTGTCCTTGGTGTAGCCGTAGGACGTGCGCATGCTCATAATCTGCTTGGTCACGGTGTCCTCGGTGAGGTTGGTGCCGTTGATGGTGGCAGCCACACCGCCGGTGAGCTTATAGCCCGAGCCGGCGCTTTCGGTCTGCGACATCAGGCCGGAGCACGCCATGGCCGAAACGGAGAGCAGCATCGCCAGCACGCCGATGACCACCAGGACAATCTTGACGGTCTTGGACACATAGGTCTTGCGCTGCTTCTTGCGAGAGCTGGAGGCGGCGCAAGACCGTTGCTCGGGCGTCGGCGCGACCTCGGGGTTCTTTTTCTTGTTTGCCATGTTTGGCCTTTCGCATCACGAATCGAACAAACGCCATTGTGTCACAACGCAGCCCCCGCGGCACACCTGGTGCATGGGGGACAGGTTAATCTGCACCATTTTGGTGCAAAGGGGACTGTCCCTGGCAGCCGGCAGTCAGGAACGTTCCTTTTCTGTCGGCAGTTAGGGACAGTCCCCAAGCGCCGGCACATAAGGAACGTCCCCAGGTGCCGGTTTAGCTCCACTTTAGAAGTGGCGGCGGATGGCGTCGACCATGCCCTGGGGTGTGGCCTGGCCGAGCACGTCGGCTGCGGAGTCGGCATCCATAAAGATATTCATGAGCGCTTGCAGGGCCTCGACCTGGCCGCCCGGCTCGGCAATACCCAGATTGATAATAATCCGCGCCGGCACGGGAGCGCCCATGCCCGCCATAGCGTTGAACGTCACGGGCGCGGAGGGCTTCACCACCGCGATATAGGGCTTAGCCACAAATCCGGGATCGGTATGCGGGATGGCAATATTGGCCGCCGGCATGGCGAGGCCCGTGGGATAGTTGTCCTCGCGCGTACGGACGGCATCGAGCCAACCGGACGCAATGTAGCCGCGCGGAGCGAGCTCGCCCTCGAGTCGCGCAAACACCTCACCCGGCGTCGCGCACTCCCAATCAAAAAACACCAGCTCAGGCGAGAATAGCATCTCGGCGTTATCCGCCATACCGTCCTCCAAAGTTGCATGAGGTTCACAATGCCCCATATGATAGCGAAACGAGACAGGTAAGGTTAGCCGAGGATCCCAATCATCTCGAGTGCACGGGCAGGCGTCAGGCAAACTTCAGGCATCGCCTCCAGCATGCGCCGGTCGCTCGTGACCACGTAGTCAACATCTGCCGTCTCGCCCGAAGCGATGATGAGGTTGTCTTCAAGATCCGGCATGCGTTTGCCAAGCATGCGCGCCATCTCGCACTCTGCCAACGAAAGCGGAGAGGCGGTTGCCACCCGCATCATGTGCTCAATGCAGGCCCATGACGCCGAGGCAAACGACACGTTAATCCCATTCGCATTCCGCCGGGCTAGTCGCCGGGGCAAAATATAGAACACATCCTTTGCCGTCGTTGGGGCATACAGAAGGTCAATCGTTCCTGCCTCGGCCAGTTCAACCAATCTTTTCGCTTCGTCGAACGCCCCCTCTTGCAGGTAATAATCGAGCCAAACGTTCGTATCCACCAAGAGATGCTTTGCCTCAATCATCGGCAATTCGCCTCAATGTCGGCAATCATCGCGTCATACATATCATCCCGTACGGCATCCCAGTCTTCCGCCGAAGATTCGGCCGGTGCAAAATCCGACGCGCTCAGCCCCAACGAAGAAAAAGCCAGGCCACACCCCTGCTCGGCCAGGTTCTCCGCACGGGGCGCCTCTCGCTTATCCGCCGCCATAAATCCCGGCAACGTTTGATGCTCGACGAGATAGGCCCAAAGCGCACGAATGGCATCGCTCGGCCCCAATCCATTGCGAGTTAGGACCGCATCGCCACCAGCTTTGAGCATAGGATCGATTCGCGTGTTGAGCTGCACTGTTGTCATTCCCATAGCGGCTCCTTCCTACTTGCTAGCAGTATAGCAAACCTGTTAGGTCACACAAAAGGGCCCCGCCCGAGAACGGACGAGGCCCTGTCAGATTGGTAGTGTCGAGAAAGGTGGTGTAGCGCCCGATCCGAAGCGAGTCGGCCTGGCGTCCAAGAACCTTGAATACGGTTGATGCCCTATGCCGCCGACCGGCATATGAAAGCCAGCGGGCCAAAAGCCCCATGGCTTCTAGCCCGCAGAAACATCGATGTTTCCAAATGATCGCAGCTTGTGCTTCAAGCGCTTTTCTACGCTACCGGCGGATGCAAATCCCAATCGGGAAAGCAGTTTGCAAAGCCCGTGAGATTTTGGGTCAAAACATTGTTCTCAGCTTGCTTCAGTCGCTCGTCCTCTTCAAACAGACTATCGAGCTCGCTCAATGCATCGAGGTCCTGCATTGCAGCATCGTTATGGTCGAAATCAGTCACTTCATCAGCCATCTTTTTCACTCCATTCATGGATTATCGAGACAAATCCTACCGGCTAGGCAACCTTCTCAAGCTTAAGCAGGTCGCTGCGCTCGGCCGCAGCTTCCTTCGCGCTCTTCCACTGATTAAGCACCAGATCGATCTCGGAACAGCCTTCCTGGATGCGTTTGGAGTATTTGGCCTCAATCTCTTCTGCCTCCGCAGCGCGCTGCTTGCCCGAGAGGCTCGTCTTTACTAGACAATAGCCAGCCCCCGCAAGAAGCAGAATGCCAATAACCTGGTTTACAAACGCAAAGAAAGCTACTCCCAAAACAGCGAGGACAACGGCCGCTATCTTGTGGCTCTTGTTGCCCTTCGCAACCTTGACATCAAGCTCAGCGAGCTCCTTTTTCTTCTCTTCACCGACATAGCGAACATAATCGCCGCGCAGCGCATTACCCTCATCGCCGGTAACCGCCCTGCTTGTCCATCCGTCGAAGTCAAGGGTGATCGCCTGCGGAAATTCGGGGATGTCGCTCTTGCGATACCGGTTGAAACCACCGTTGATATAGGAACCCAAAAACTGAATCGCGGTCTTCTTCTTATGCACATCCACAGACGCACTCTGGTCGCGCATCGAGCGTGTCATCTGGTCGATGATGTTCATCGTCTGCTGACGCTTCTCATCGCGGCGACGATTGACGAGCTCTCGGGCGCGCTCCACGTCTCCGCCAAATGCCTTGACCGCAAGAAGATACTCCTCCTGGCGGCGCAAATTTCGCTCCTTGGAGTCATCGGAGTTAACGAGCTCCATCAAATGCCTGTCAACCTGCTCGGCAAGCGTCCTCTCGTCAACATCAGAAGCCTTGAGGTCGGCGAAGTCATTGGAGATGCTCTCGATTGCCTCGACTTTTCCGAGATACTTATTGATGTAGTCAAACTCCTTGACCACCACCTTGAGCGCCGGATATCTCGAGCTCATATCCTCCTCGTAGCCGGTAAAGTACTCCGCCCATGACTCTGACTGCTCGTTCTCGAACTCAGGGCTCTGATTTCTGATCTGCTCGATCCAGCCCGCCATATAGTCGTCGCACAGGTGCTTTTCGTCGGTTCCAAAGATGCCGTTGATATAGGCATCGATGTAGACCATCGCATCGGCATCGATGCGGGCGGCGTTTTGCGTCGAGAAGTAGCGCGCTAACCATTCGTAGCACGTAGCCGTGCGGTTATTACGTCTGCAGATCAGAGCCATCGCAAGCGACGTGTGCTCGTTGTCACGTTTGACAGCCTCGCGTATTGCGCGCTCTGCAAGATCTCGGTTGTTGTTGATCCATGCCGCAAGGGCAACCAGGACAGGTGCCAGCCAGTAGTCCGGGGTAGAGATCATTAACTCCTCGGAGACCGTCGAAATCGTCGCCTTGCGCACGAGCGCCGCATCGGTTGCCTGGAGAATACCGACCATGGTGTTTCGAACCACTGAGTAGTTGCCGAACTTTTTGTCCATCTCCTGCCGGACGCTCACGAGCTCCGTAGTCGCCTGCTCAAGTGCGGCGGTACGACGCTGCTCGAGCATCATCTCGAGAAAGTCCTTTCGGAGCTTTTTAAGGTCCTTCCGCACTTCCTCCATTTGCGATTCGACCTTATCGACCTTCGTGGTCATCTGGTCAACTTTTGTTCCAATAGCGGCGATCCTGCGCTCGATAAGGACAGTATCTACTCCCGAATCACTCATCTGTACCACCTTTCAGTTTGCACTGTTTAGATCATCCAATAGCTTTAAGCGAGTAAGCGCCCGCCATCTGCTTTATTGAGAGGCCATGCTTCGGTATTGCTCGGACACCTGCTGATAGGCCACAAGAAACTTCTGTTTGTATTGGCTTGCCTTCATCGAATTGACGATGCGACCGACGGGCTCCACATAGTGTTCGAAAAAGTACGAAGTCCTTCTTCGTAACGCAAACGAACCAGTTTTATAGGGGGACCCGGGGTTCTCTCTAATGCCCTTGAGTAGTGCAAGACACGTTTTGGGTGTATTGCAGTTGGCGGCAATATCTTGATAGAAACTCTCCCGCTCTGCAGTCATAAAGTCTTCCGAAGCATACCGCGCTATGCAGAACGGGCACACAGCATCGATAAAGCTCTCAAGCCGAGGCCGATCCTCCATGCTCTGCATATTGGCGACCACGAGCGATACCATCTGAACCTCAAAGTCACGCATGTTGTAGAGCGTCGACTCAAACAAGTCGATCAAGTCACGCACTTCGTCATATTCGAGAGGGATATCTTCGGCCCTTTTAAAGAAAACCACCATCGAACCCGAAAGACCTTCACAAAACTCATCGCAGTACGCAACCATAAACTGTGCCGCCGCGTTGTCTTGCATCATATTGAGCACGTCCGCGGCAAATTTGCGGGCCTCCGGAAAGTTACCACCCTTAAAAAACTTGATGGCATTGTCCTTGGCAAACGCGACTTTGCCCGTGGCCCCCAGACGTGCCCGCGAATAATACATCTCGCGGCCGCACTGGTTGCAATGAACCTTTCGCGTTGCGGGGTCAAACTCGACATCGGTGCTGCCGCAGCCCTCGCAAGTTATTCCGTTGATTTCCAATAGCTTCCCCCACTTCAACCATCAAAGTGCCCTGGCAAAAAGCAACACGAGTTCTTATTTGACAGCGGTCAGCGCCGCATTGCGCTTTTTCCAGATACGGCGCGCATCATGGACAAGGCCAACCGTAACATCTGCTGGCTCATCGGCACTCATGGAATTCGAGACGGCCTCGAGCGCAGCGGAGAACTGTCGCTCAATCTCTTGAGCATGGGGCTGCGACATGTTGGAACTAAAGGAGATGTCGTCTTTGAGCACTTTGAGTTCGGCTTTGACCTGAGCGTCTTGCGCTACGGCAAGGAGCTGTCCCACATACGATGCAAATTGCGCCGTTTGAACCGTCTTTGCCGCCACGGCGGCAACCTTTTGGTCCACCTGGCGGACATTGAAGGCTAGACCCATCTGCACAAGGACAAGCACAGTAAGAAGGACAACGTTTACGACAACTGGAATCGTGCTGCCGCCCCACCCATATGCCGCAAACACAAAGTACGTGTTGGCCAGAAGGGCAACGACAAAGTAGGCACAGCTGGATGCGACCGGCAAATAATGGATTTCGGTCGTGCTTTTGACCGTGGACTGCCTATCGGACATGGTAGCCGAAATCGAAGCCACCGCAAAAGCCAAAACCCCAAAGCCAAGCGACATAGCAAAGACGATAGGATTCATCAGCGCGTTTTTGCAGACAAACATGATTACAAGCCACGCCACCAAGACGATTGCCTCGCCCAAAATGACACGTTTAACAGAACCGTTCATCTTTGTTTCTCCTTATTGGATCTTAGTTCCGCAATCGGGGCAAAATTTGGTCCCCTCGGGCAACTCAGCTCCGCAGCTCGGACACTTTGGTGAGGCCAACCGGTTCCCGCACTCAAGACAGAACTTGGCACCGGCCGGGTTAAGATGCCCGCACGCCAAACACGCAACGCCCTGCTCGAGCTTCTGTCCGCATTCCGGGCAGAACTTAGCACCCATCGGATTAACGTTTCCGCAACTGGGGCACACGGGACCGTTTTGCATACTTGCGGACGCGGGAGTCGTTCCGACCATGGGGGCAACAGTGCCCAGGGTCTGGTTGGCCAAGTTGGAAAAGCCAGCTCCAAATGCACCGCCCATGCCAACGCCCATGCCGAGTCCCATGCCGGCTCCCATGAGGCCCGATGCGGCACTTCCCTCATTGCCCGCAGCGCTCTGCATTACGTCCATACCGCGCTCCTGCTGATAGTCGTAGCCTTCGCGCGCACGTTTCCTGGCAAGCGCCTCGGACTCGATGTCCATCTGGGCGGCGTTACCCTGCGCCTCGAGAATGCTCCGCTTACGTTGGATCTTCATCTCGTTGATGGCGGCAAGATCGTCTTCGAAGGGTTTGATGCTATTGAACGAGAAGTTATCGAGCGTGAGGCCAAACTCATCGAAATAGTTAACGAGCCTTCCCTGCATCTGAGACGAGAAATCGCTCAGATGTGTCGCGATTTTTAGAACGGAAACCCCTTGGTCAACAATCGCCTTAGCAAGCAAGTCGGGAACATACTCAAGGATTTTTGCCCGCATAAAGGAGGTTAGTTCTTCTCGCGTATAGCGATCTCGCGTGCCCACGACCTTAACGAGGAACTTCCTCGCCTGAATGGGAACCAGACTCGAGTCATTCTGCTCGATATGCGCACCGAATAAACCAAAGGCACGAACGTGAACGTTAACGTCTTCCTCAGGGTCTTGGACGATGATGGGCTCGGTCGTGCCCCAGCGCAGCTCGTTCATGTAGTTGGTATTGATAAAGTACACAACGGAATGGAACGCCGAGCTACCGCCGGTAAGCGAATGGGCGGCATTGCGAAACGGGGCGAATCGGCTGTCACCCGTGTCGAGCTTGATCTTGCACGGACCGACAAACACGCTTACCTGAGAATCGCCGGCACCCGTAGCGTCGGTAGAACTGCCCGCCCCCATATTGTTGGTAAAAACAGCAATCTGTGACTGCGCGACCTGGAGATAGGACCCGTTGGGAAAATCCTCGTAGGGATAGCGGAATGAGACAAGCGAGGCATCTTCGTTGTTGCCAGGCTCCCATTTGATATTATCGACAGAAAAGGCACCGAGTATTCCGCCGTGCTTTTCTTCCTTTTCGTTATCACTGTGGAACAGAGACATACTGATTCCTTTCGTTAATTCCAAACCACGCACTCCGCGTGTCTAATGAATTGCGAAATGCCGAGCCGACAGGCATGCCGAAAGTCCGTGCGCCCCAATCTATCCCCCGACTTAGCTTGGTAAATTATAGCCCTCAATCCATCGCATTTAGTCACCCGCCGGCGAGCGGTAATAATGTCGCACCTTTGGTCAACTGACGAAGAACCGGGAGGGTTCGAACCCCAGATACCCTTTTGGGGCATACCCGCTTAGCGGGCGAGTGTCTTCGGACTCTCGGTCAGCTCTTCGTAACGGCCGTTTTAGCTGTAACTAAACTCGTCGGATGGAACAAGGGGAAAGGTATAGGAGCCGCGCACGCCGTAATGCCAAAATGCCTCGGCTAAAGTTACTAGCTCTCGTGATAGGCCAGAATCGACCGGCACGGATACCCTTCAGAGCCGCATTCCGCGGACGCTACGACCTTTCCGTCTTTATAAAACTCAACATACCAAACGTACGTTGCCGCCCCCTCCCAATAGCTTGGCCTATCAGCGACCTTGTACGTAATAGAGGCGTCATCTGGCACAATCAACTCGCGCTTGGCGTTTGCAATGAACGCATCCATGTCGGCGATCACGCCATCGTCGCCCGCAGCGGCCTCCCCATCGTCGCCGCTATCGGATGCCGCTTCAGATGGTGCTTGAGATGCGCCAGTTCGATCGTCTGCAGTGCCAGAGCCGTCCTTCAAAGAGCTCTCCGAAGGCTCCGCTCCTTTGAATGCCTTCCACATATCGCTGCTTGCAGACGGCTTTTCAATGTCGGCCTCCGGATGCTCCCCGGCAATCTCGTCAAGAATTTTGCACGCTTCTTCACGCCCCTGGACCATCGTCTCCTGTGGTTTGCCACCATCCTCGACGGTCCTCACCAAGTAGGCGCCATTCTGTCTATCGAATTCCTTATTTTGAATTTGCACCGCGTCTACGACCTCAGGACCCTTTGCAGTAAGCGAAATATAGAAATCCGTCTGGTTACAATCCTGACTACAAGTAAATTTAACGATGCCGTCCTTGCAGACAGTAATGACTTGGCTCTCACCCTGAGCAATAAAACCGTCATACCGATTCGTCATATTGCTGGAGCCTTCTACCATCTCTGACGAAGGCATAACCGAAACGGCCTTTCCATCAACAAAGCAGTAGGCACCTACAATCGCCGAAATATCGTTCTGCGCATCGACAGACCCAATAAGCAGCTCGTCAATTCCGTCACCGTTCAAATCATCGAAAGCATAGTAGTAGTTTAAAAAGCCGGGAGCATTCTGGCTGTCATAAACGAATATCTGCCCCAGCCCAGAATCATCGCCGCGCCCCAGAGCCCAGTCGTCGTAGTTGGCAGTACCAGCTCCCTTCTGCTCGCAATAGCTCACAAAGTCCTCGTAACGCGCAACCACGCCCTCGTAGGCCTCGTGCGCTTTCTTGTTAGCTGCCGCGACCTTCTTTTTAGACGACTTATTCTCGACTGCAGCCGGCTGTTCCTGCTGCTGCAGCTGAGGCAGCACAAAGGCCTCGTAAGCTTTGACCAGTGCGTAGGCGACACCAGCGGTAAAGATGATTGCTGCAAGAATGGTGACAAACGTAGGCACGGCAAAACGGCCGATCTGCCGACGCTGCATCATAAAGGCCGCAAAGGACATATGCTCAGAGGGCGCCGGAGAAGCGCTCTCTGCGCGAGATGCAGCAGGATCGCTCGTCGCTTTTCTATCAGCAGGCGCCTTTGGTGTACCTGAAGGAAGCGGCTGCTGAGCATTCGCCGGCGCATCATCCACATCCAACGGTTTTCCGCATGCGGAACAGTATCGCGCCCCGTCTTTGATCTTTGCCCCGCAGCTTGCGCAGTACATATATCCCCCCTAGAACTTCAGCATATCGAAACGATAACCCACAGCCTGCAAACAGAAAAGGCCCAGGACAATTTGCTCGACTGTAAACCTTTTCTTTCACCTTTCAAATTCGCCTGATCCCACGCGGAAGGCATGCGACGGGCTACTTGCTAGGCGCGAGCCATGTGCAGCTTGATTACCTTGAAGATGATGTTGGCAACCGAGACGATAGGCCAGAGTGCCACCATCGTCATCGGGGCTAATTCGGGAACAACCGGAACCGCTCCGTGAATCACGCTGCCCAACCAGTAAAAAAGCATCAGAACAACGACAGGAAGGCCCACGAGAACCACAAGTTCGATTAGCATAATCGTGATACCGATAATGCCGCCACCATAGACAAAGGGAAGCCTTACACCGCTGCGGTACAGCGAGACAATCACCTTCCAGGGACCAATCAGAAGCAGCGCCAGCAGAATCATATAGTCGAGCCCCAGCGAGCCCCCTCCCAGCACGTAATTGAAAAAGAGCACATAGAGCAACGAAATCACCGACGCTCGCGTAAGGGACCCGATGGACTCGCGAAGTGAATCTTGCAGGCAAGCAGCGGCCTCTGCATCCTCCGCCGCTTGAAACTGAGCCTCGACAGACTGGCTCTTAATCGGCCGGGCCTCAACGTAAATCGCATCTCCCGCCGTGCTGGCCGCAGCCGCGACCGTAGGCGTTCCGCACACGCCGCAGAACTTGGCGCCGTCGTTAATCTCTGCTCCACACTGTTTGCAATGCATGATCGGGTCCTTTCTCGTTGCCCCTTTTCTTGACGATCACAAGATACGATTTGTCGTTTATCCGATATAGAGATTTTGACCGGGTAATTTTCCTAAACGTGCTACGCTATTAAACCTGCAGCTAGAGACAGGGGTAACAATGTTTGAGTTCTCCCAAACACGCACCGTTGAAGGTTCGATTCCGTTTAAGAAAGTCAACCTCATAGAGAACGAACCCAATAGGTCCGTTGGCGAGGCCCAGCTTGTCTTTGAACTCTACATGCCCACCGAGCTGGCCGGCAGCAAAAGCAACGAAGGGCCCGCACACAGCGAGCGCCATGCCGATCTGATCAGGCTGGCATCATGCATCGAACCCACCGCCGTTAAAGAGCAGCCCTTCCGCGCAAGCCTCTTTAACGTACTTGACTACGCCGAACAGACCGGGCCGCTTTTTGGCAAGCACGCAATAGAATCCGTACGAGATTGGGCCAATGCCGCGATGGCAGCACTTATTGCCATGCGCATCCAGGAATACCTCAACGGGAGCTGCACCATCGCAAAGGTCTCCGCATTGGAAAGAATCGAGAAATCAGTGGTAACCTGCGCGGCAAACGGGTCATCCTTCAAGATCTACACCACTATCCTGAGGGCGGGCGGAGATTATACCAACTCATTCAAAAGCCTGCCCATCGTGCGCAAAATCGAATCCGATGCGGGATATTTCTACGCCTTTATGTTTATGATCGACGAGGAAGAATCCCTCGTTGCACTCAACGTGCTCTCTTTTGAACACGAGCTCACCGCCAATGACTTCAGTGTTTTGCAGGCGATGTTCTACATGGACGAAGACTCCAGCTTGGAGATTTCAGCACGACTCAAGGTCAACAATAGCGAGGAGAGCTTCTATGTAATCGACCCTCAAGCAGATATCCAGGAGCGCCGCGAAGAACTTGACGACGATGACCGCGATGCGCTCACCGCTTTGGTGCAGGCGCTCGTGATCTCGCATCTCTCGGGCGCGCACGTGGATGTGTTCCAGGGCAACGAGTCCACAGGGTTCCTTTCCTTTGACAGCTATCTCTCGTGGCTCTGGTTTGATTTTTCGCGCAAGCTGAGCACCGTCAAAATTGGCTATTGCGAGCAGTGTGGACGCGCCTACTCACTTGCCGGACATCGAGGCGTCAAACGGCACTACTGCAGCGATCGATGCAAGACCGATGCCAAAAACGAGCGCACGCGCAAGGAGACGGCAAAGATACGCGAGTTGTTTGGAACGGGCGCCAGCGTACGCGACATCGCCAACGAGATAGAACGTCCCGCGGCCTACGTACGCTCGCAGCTCAATAAATGGACCAAGCTCAAGCACGATCTGGATGAAGACATTGAGTCAAACGGCTTTGACAGCTCCGAGCTACTCAAACGTTGCACCATTGAGAAGCTCGACCTCAACAACCTCCTCAACGCCAAGCGCAAAAAGCAGATTCAGGACTTCGCCAAGCTCAAGCGCCTCGTTAAGTAGAAGCCCTGTCATTTCTTCTCCGTCCGACTGGAAAATTGCTCACATACGTGTTAGTACTATATATGTTAGTAACACGCATATGAGCGAGGCATGCCATGTTTGTCGGACGCCAGAGTGAGCTTGAGTCCCTAGAAACCGCTTATCAAAAGGGTTCCTTCCAGTTTGCCGTAGTCTACGGAAGGCGCCGTGTGGGCAAAACAAGCCTGCTTCGCGCTTTTACGCAGGATAAGCCCAGTGTGATCTTCTTTACCGGGCAGCAAACCGTTGCAAGCGAAAACCTTGCGCTGCTCAGCCGCGAGATGCTTGGTAATAGTGCCGCAGGAGCAGCATTCCCTTCCATCCAGGTTGCACTCGAGTCCGTCTTTGAACGCGCCAAAGCGGAGCAAGTCATTCTGGTCATTGACGAGTATCCTTACCTCGCCGAGAGCGACCCGGGCGTGTCGTCGTGTCTGCAAACGCTTATCGACCGACACAAAGACAAGAGCAACCTGTTCTTGGTGCTCTGCGGATCGTCCATGAGTTTTATGGAACACCAGGTGCTTGGACACCAAAGTCCTCTCTATGGGCGCCGCACCATGCAGTTGCGCATCGACCCCTTTGTCGTTTTCGATGTAGCGCAAATGCTTCCCGATGCACCCATCGAGAGAATTATCGAGCTGTATTCCGTTGTCGGCGGCATGCCGCTCTATTTATCGCAGCTTGATAGCACGCGCTCCACGCAATGGAACCTTGAGCACGCTCTGTTGCGCCAAGATGCGTTTCTGTACGCCGAGCCCCAGAACTATCTGTTGCAGGAAGTCCGAAGCCCGGCTATCTACAATGGCGTCATAGCCGCCATCGCTAACGGCTGTGTACGTCCCAAGGAAATCGCCGATGTCACCCGACTCGCAACGCCACAAGTCGCGCGATTACTCGACGCATTGATTGATCTGCGAATCGTTGAACGCGTCACGCCCGTTGCCAAAGCAACAAAACGTCAGGTGGTCTATCGAATCTGCGATAACCTGTTCAGGTTTTGGTATCGATTTGTTCCGCAGTACACGGGAACAATTGAAGAGGGGCTCGGAGCCGCTGTTGCCGCGCGTATCGTCAAGCGCGATTTGTCTACCTTCGTGGGCCCCACATTTGAAGAGGTATGCCGCCAGTGGTTGATACGACAGGTCGTTGAGGGCGAGCTGGATGTACTGCCCAAGGCAATCGGCTCTTGGTGGGGCACTAACCCGGCAACGCGTCACCAAGAAGAGATTGACATTGTATTAGAGGATGCCGATGGCGAGTTCGTCGTTGGCGAGTGCAAATGGAGAAACGAGCCCGTAGATACCGACGTTCTTGAAACGCTCGAGCGGCGCAGTGCGCTACTGGGCCGGCCGATCAAACAGTATTACTTGTTTAGCAAGGGTGGATTTAGCGAAGCGTGTCAAAATAGAGCGGCTCAAGCAAGCAGCGCGAGGCTTGTTGGACTCGAGCAACTACTATAAGAAAGGGGCTTGGAAACAGTTTTCCAAGCCCCTTTCAGTTTTTATTCGATTCCCACCTTTTTGAGCGTATCTTTGGTGACTTCCGCAACTTGATTGGGATCGACGTGGGATTCCCCCGAAATAGTGCCGTAACCTGAGGTTGAAAAATCAAGGAAATAATATGTCCGGTAATTGTGCCCATAGCCAAATTGCTGATATAGGGCATTATAGTCCGTCTCGGAAATTTCCTTGCCCTCCGACGCACAATAGTATTCGTAGCCATTGCCCTCGCTCGGCGCAACTCCCCAGGACTCGTAGTTGCTTACAAGCGAAAAAGCATCGCTTTTCTTGCCATATACCGAAGTATTGTCCCCGGCCAAAACCTGCCTTCCAGCAAGCAATGCCGTAATAGCATTGCTCATCTCATATGTTCTTTGGCTTACGAGGATGCTGTCGTCATCCGCTTTAATCAGCGGAAGAAACATCGTTCCTCCGTTGCTGTTATCAAGCCAATTTTGACTGTAAAGCCTCTTGATGCCACCATCAGCTGACGACCAAACCTCTACGGTGTAGGACTTCTGAAGTCCCTCCATATCTCCATTCCAGGCACTCTTTAGTTCGGCATCGCTCATACCGTTCACAACGGTCAAGAGCTCAGGCTGGCCATCCTGATCAAAATCAACGAGGTCGACAAGACAAAGCCCTCGCATCGCATAGACAGAATCAGTCACCTCAGCAATTTGCGGCTCTCCATAGCACGCGAGGTATTCCTGGCACTTTTGCTTGTAAGCGGCATGCGTAGCGGTATTGTCCGCAGCGGTGCCTCCATCCTTCTTGTCGCCTTCGCCTGTCTTTGTATCGGCCTCGTTGGCCTTAGGCACCTCGAGGGAAACCTCTTTTACGGCATCAGCGGATTTAGAGTTATCGACGACTTTGACGGGAATACTCCACTCGACTTTTGACTTGGAGTCCTTAACGGTGAGGGTATATTTTCCCGGTTTAACATCGGGAAACTGGCTTACCGTGAAGCCCTCGTCACCCTTAACCTCAGCGTTGGTGCTGTAGCCGTTGTCGCCGTTCAGGGTCACCGAGTACTTCTTGAGTTTCTCGCCCTTTGCGTCGGTCGGGGTGATCTTGGATTCTTGGACCACCACGATGGCCTTGTCCTGGCCGTAATGGGCAACGTCGCCGCCGGACTTGCTAAAGAACAGCAGGTAGCTAAAGATGGCAATGACTGCCAGGCCAACGACGACACCAACGATATAGAGCGCCTTGGGCTCCTTTTTCTGTGCGGATGCATTCGCCGCAGGAGCAGGGGCTGGCGCCGCGACGGGCTTGGCGACCGGATTGCTCAGTTTTGGTCGGTCGGCACGCACGGCTGGAATCGAAGGCGTTGCACCGGACGACACGTCGTCTTTAGGCTGGTCGTCTTCTTCGTCCGCTACGGGCTCGCTCTCCACGGGCGACTTTTCCTCCCCCGCCTCGGCACCGGCGAAAGGCTCCTTCTCCGTTTCGTCGCTAGCGAAAATCTCTTCCGCAGCCTCATTGATAACGGAAGGTTCTTCTGCCACTTCGTTGCTGACAGAGTTCAGCACCGCCTTTGCATCTTCGAGTGCATAGCCGCACTCGGTGCAGTATCGCAAATCGCCATCAAGCTCAAATCCACAGTTGGGACAGAACATGTTAGTCCTCCTTATCGACTTTCACCGTTGTACCGTCCTTGACCTCATCGGGGGTTACTTCGGACCCCACTTGAGACCCATCATCCCAAGACGCAACCAAAATCTCGCAATTGCCGTCCGCAAAAGAACCGAGCTCATAGTCTTCGGTGCGATACACCAGTCCCTTGGATGTCACATACAAGCATGTTGAGCCCTTGATTGAATAGTCTGAAGAATTGCTCCGCATGAGCATAGAATTGTAATCAGACGGATACTCTCTGCCCATTTCCGTAAGATACGGCCAAACTGCCGAACTCATAGAACTGGCAAGATCCTCGGTATCAATGCCAAACATGTCCTGAGGGCTGACAGTATCACCCGTATGCAAATCAAAAATAACACCAGTCACATACGTGTCGCCATGCGGACCCCATCCCGTCGAATAGCGCTCGTCACGGATACAAAAATAGTTCTCATCCATGTACGTAACCGTCACGTTTCTCGATATGCAGGGAAATTCGCCGTCGGGGTACAGCTCAGCATCTGATTGCTCATTATCTGATGCTCGATTCGTTCGCTCCGCATCAATTTGAAGGGGCTCGAGAATCGCCTTGTTAATTTTGTCTGCGACGTCGTCTTTGGCGGAGCTCTTAAGTTGCGGATAGGACCATTCCATGTCAGTCCGCTCGCCCTGATTGAGCATAGGGTCGACCGGAGCAGACACCGTCAATGACTTTGCCTCCAACGTATAGACAACTTTTTCGGCCGCCCTCTCGTCCTTCTTGGGTCTTTCGGTCGCTTGCTCCTGTTGCACGGATTGCTGCTGGAGATTGGGCTCGATGACGTTCTTGTAGAGCATGAAAGCAGCGTAAGCGATGCCTGCCGCGGCGAAAAATGCGGCGATCATGATAGCAAACTGCGGCACCAGGCGGTTACCGACCTGACAGCGTTGCATAAAGAGGTTGTACATCTGGGAGTGACCGCTACCCGCGGTCTTCGAGACCGGCTCGGGACTCGGTTCTGCCGTGGACTCGACATTCGCGGATCCTATCGCAGAGTCCGTTTCGGTATTTGCAGACTCCAACATGACTTCAGCGGACGAGGACTCTCGCGCCAGCGGCTCGGCGCCGGACCCTTCCTTGGCCGCAGTTTTACCCGAGAGTCCTTCCAAGGGCAGCCCGCATTCGGTACAGTACCGCGCATCGTCACTGATCTTGCTACCGCATTTGGGGCAAAACATGGGCTTTCTTCTCCGATTCCCTTTAGTCTCACTGAGTCGTAAGTTACTCACGTGCTGTACGCAACGTAGTTTAACCATTTCTTAAGCAAGCCAATGGACCGCTTGAACAGACGCATACCCACTCAAGTGACCCTATACCGGCTAGTTATCCTGGCTCATGGCATGAGTGTCAGTGTAAGAATTTTCGCTGAACAGGTCCGCCCCCTCGAAGTCCGAGCCGATGCTCAACTTGAAGCCATTTTTTGCCGAGATGGAGAAATCGCCGCTGATATCCATATCATGCTCGCGGCCAACCGCCCTCATTTTCCGAAGTCCCACCCGTCACGTTATCAGGAGCCCGAAGTCAAAGAGATAGTAAAAGCCGATTGGGGCACATGTGATTCTATATGCCCCAATCGGCTTTATAGTCGTTTACGCCTCAGAGAAACCTAGGTGACCCGTTTACACGCGCTAGCGCGCCGGGTCAACTGCCACCTTGCCGCTCTCCAGCACGTGGATGCGACCGTCGGCGAGCATTTGCACGACCTCGGGATACAGCACATGCTCGATCGCGTGGATGTGCTCCTCGAGCGTGTTGACGTCCCAGCCCTCCTCGACAGCCAGCGCACGCTGGGCGATGATGGGGCCGTTGTCGTAGATCTCGTTGGCAAAATGCACGGTCACACCGGTCACCTTGACGCCGCGCGCAAAGGCATCGTCGATCGCATGCGCGCCGGTAAAGCTCGGCAGCAGCGCCGGATGCAAGTTGACCACGCGGTTGGGAAACGCCGCCAGCAGCGGCGTATGCACCATGCGCATGTAGCCGGCCATGACCACATATTCGCAGCCGCGCTCAAGCAGCTCATGCGCGATGATCTCGTCAGCAGCGATGGGGTCGGCGTAGACATCCTTGGACAGCGTGAGTGTCTGGATGCCCGCACGCTCGGCACGCTGCAAGCCCTTGGCCGAAGGACGGCTCGACACCACAAGTTCAATCGAAGCGTTGAGCTTGCCGGCGGCGATCAGGTCGATCAGCGCCTGCAGGTTGGTACCCGAACCGCTGATAAGCACGCCGATCTTGAGCGGCTCAGCCGTATCGGTACCGGTCGGACGGGTATAGGGCACAAAGCCCAGGCCCTCGGCATCAGCCATCTGCTCGTTAGCGCTCATCGGAGTACACGACCTTACCGGAGCCCTCGACGCACTCGCCCACACGGAACGGCTTCTCGCCTAGCGCGACCAGTGCCTCGGTCACGGCAGCCTCGTCCTCGGGAGCGACGATCAGGCACAGGCCGACGCCCATGTTGAAGGTCTTGCATGCCTCGTTGGGCGCGAGCTCGGCCTGGCGCGACACGTAGGTGATGACGGGCGGAACATCCCAGCCCATCTCGGCGCCGTTGCGGGTGACCACGGCGTCGACGTCGTCGGCCAGCGCGCGGTTGAGGTTCTCGGTAATGCCGCCGCCGGTGATATGGGCAATCGCGTGCACCGGAGCGCCACCGCGCAGCAGCTCAAGAATCGGCTTCACATAAATGCGCGTGGGAGCCAGCAGAGCGTCGGCCAGCGAAGCACCGCCGAGCTCCTCGAGCGGACGGCTTAGCTCCTCGGCCTTAGCGGCAGCCTCGGGTGTGCCCGGCTTGATGCCGTCGACACCGATGACTTTGCGCACGAGCGAGTAGCCGTTGGAGTGCACGCCGGTGGAGGGCAGGCCCAGGATCACATCGCCGGGGCGAACGTTCGCGGGGTCGAGCATCTTGGGACGGTCGACGACGCCCACGGTAAAGCCGGCGAGGTCGTAATCGGCGGGGGCCATGACGCCCGGGTGCTCGGCCATCTCGCCGCCCACGAGCGCGCAACCCGCGAGCTTGCAGCCGTCGGCCACGCCCTTGATGATCTTTGCCATGTGCTCGGCCTCAATGTGACCGATGGCAACGTAATCCAGGAAGAACAGCGGCTCGGCGCCCGAAGCCAAAATGTCATTGACGCACATGGCGACCAGGTCCTGGCCCACCGTCTCGTGACGGTCCATGATCTGGGCGAGCACGAGCTTGGTGCCCACGCCGTCGGTGCCGCTGATCAAGATCGGGTCTTCCATATCCTTAAGCGCGGCGGCCGAGAACAGGCCACCAAAGCCACCGATGCCGCCGATAACCTCGGGGCGGTTGGTGTCCTTGACCATCTGCTTGATAGCGTCGACGGCGCGGCCGCCCTCGGCGGTATCGACGCCGGCGTCCTCGTACGTCACATGCTTGCTGTCGCTCATCTGAGCCTTCCTCTCCCACTACCGTGGCGCCGCGCGGGCGCCAAACGGTACTCATAGTTGCGTTCATTTCGGCGCGTGCCATAACAGCACGCGCCGTCATATCAACAAAACAGCAGGTAAAACCTACCAAAATAAACCTGTCCCCACATGGCAGGTTTTAGGCCTCGCCGTGCTTCTCTTCCCAGCTGCGGTCGTCGTATTTCTCGACCACGGCGTCGTCGTCAAAGTGCAGCGGCTTATCCAGGTTGCGGGGCTTAAAGCCCTCCATAAACTTGTCGCGGCCAAAGCTCTCGGGAATCGCCACGGGGTAGCGTCCGGTAAAGCACGCATCGCAGTAGCCGCCCTTGGGCATGACCTTCAGCAGGCCCTCGACCGAAAGGAAGGCCAGCGAATCGGCGCCAATGTACTCGCAGATCTCGTCGACCGTCTTGTTGGCGCTGATAAGCTGCGACTGCACGTCGGTATCAATACCATAGAAGCACGGCCAGATGACCTCGGGCGAGTTGATGCGGATATGAATCTCCTTGGCGCCGGCGTTGCGCAGCATCTTGACGAGCTGCACCATGGTGGTACCGCGGACGATGGAGTCGTCGATGACGACTAGGCGCTTGCCTTCGATGTTGTCGCGCAGCGGGTTGAGCTTCATACGCACGCCCATGGCACGCAGCTCCTGCGTAGGCTCGATAAACGTACGGCCCACATAGCGATTCTTGATGAGGCCCTCGCCAAAGGGAATGCCGCTCTCGTGCGAATAGCCCTCCGCGGGCGGCAGGCCGGAGTCGGGCACGCCGATGACCAGGTCGGCCTCGACGGGCTCCTCATGTGCCAGCTGACGACCCATGTCATAGCGGCAGGCGTAGACGCTCTTGCCGTTCATGATGGAGTCGGGGCGAGCGAAGTAGACCTGCTCAAAGATGCAGTTAGCAGGCTCTTCGGCGGCAGGCACGCCTTGCTCGGACACAAGGCCCTCGGCGCTGATGCGCAAAATCTCACCGGGACGGACGTCGCGGACGTACTCGGCGCCCACAATGTCGAGCGCACAAGTTTCGGAGGCGACGACCCAGCCGCCGGCGCGGGTGACATGGGTGGTGGCGTCGACCGTCGCGGCGCCGTCCTGCGACGGCAGCTGCGAAACGGATGCGGCATCGGCCTGGTCCAGGCCCTCGTCCACCAGCTTGCCCAGCACGAGCGGGCGAATGCCGTGCGGATCGCGGAATGCGTAGAGCGCCTGCTCGTTGATGAGCGTCATGGCGTAGCCGCCGCGCACGAGCTCCATGGTCTTGCGAATGCCCTCGCGCAGATGGCCTGTACGCTGAGTAAAGTAGCCGATGAGTTTGGTCGCGACCTCGGAATCCGAGTTGGAGAGAAACGGCACGCCCAGCTCGATCAGCTGGCGGCGCAGCTCGTCGGTGTTGACGAGGGTGCCGTTGTGCGCGAGCGCGATAATGACGCTATTGATGGTAGAGAGGTGCGGCTGAGAGGCTTCCCAGCTCTTGGCGCCGGCGGTGCCGTAGCGCACATGACCCACGGCCAGCTGACCGGAGAGCGTCGACAAGTCGGCATTGGAGAACACACGGTCGAGCAGGCCCAGATCCTTGCGGACCATAACCGTACCGCCGTCACCAACGGCGATTCCCGCCGATTCTTGGCCGCGGTGCTGCAGTGCACGCAGGCCAAAGTACGTCAGTCGAGCCACGTCGCGATCGGGCGCCCAGACACCAAAAACGCCGCATTCCTCATGCAGCTGGTCGGAGTCCGGATCATACGTCGACATGGCGTTCACCTGTCCCGCGGCGCGCTCGGCCGCGCGGATGGTTTCTTGAGACATGGCATCCCCTCAGAGCCTCGTATTTTGGCGTTACCCGCCTTATTATACGCACGGCGCGACGCGCTCCCCAGCGCATGAGCAGCGCTTTTTAAAAGCCCACCGAGCTAATAATCCGTTTTGCGGCCAAACATTTTATCGGTCTGTCCAGTGCAAGCGCCCGCGCCCCCAGATGGCCGCCGCGTCCACCGTTGAGGGTTGCATTGTTGCAATTGGGACGTTCGTCCTGTCTTTTGGCAGGTCGACGGCGTATCCTTGTAATCTAGGACAAAGCGAGAAAGGTTCTGTATGGATCGAAACGGACTCGACCCCAGCGTCCCCAGCGCCACGGAGGTCAAGAAGATTCCCCTCATCATTAAGGTGTACGCCGTCCTGTGCATCCTGTCCGGTGTGGGCACACTCCCGTCGGTCGCCGCCTTTATGTGGCAGGTCATCACCGCGCTCATTAACGGCAACGCCGCTGCCAAGCTCGGCGACAACACGCTCGTCGCGGTTGGACTCATCGTCGCCGGCATCATGCTCTCTGCGGCAAGTGCCGTCATCCTGATCATCTTTGGCCTGGACCTTATCAAAAACCAGCGCCGCAACGCCGCCCGCCTGTCCTACATCCTTATTGCATTCACCGTCGTCGAGCTTTTGGTCGACGTGATGCTCCAAGGTATCGGGCTCTTCTTGCTTCGTCCCGCTATTCAGCTCGGTATCCTCATCGCGCTTTCAGCCACCGTCGATCCTACGCTTCGCCAGGAGCGCGAACTGCAGCGCCGCCTGCAGGAGATGCTCGACCGCGACGCCGCCGCCGAGGGCATGCTCGGCCGCGACGAAACCGGCGAGGGCTACATCAAGCTCAACTACTTCAACCTGTTCTGGGTATTCCTCATCTGCTGCGTGCTCGGCCTGATCGCCGAGGACATCTGGCACATGACGGTCAACGACCCAGGCGTCTACCAGGACCGCGCCGGCATGCTGTTTGGTCCCTTCAGCCCCATCTATGGCTTTGGTGCCGTACTCATGACCATGGTGCTCAACCGCTTCTATAAAAAGAACCCCATCATCATTTTCCTGGTAAGCGCTGTGCTCGGCGCGAGCTTTGAGGTGTTCGTGGGCTGGTTTATGCAGACCTCATTTGGCGTGGTCTCGTGGAGCTACTCGCACATGAAGCTGTTCGGCATGCCCGACCCACTCGCCGTCCTTACGGGCGGACGCACCTGCACGGGCTTTGCCTGCCTGTGGGGCCTGGGTGGCCTTATCTGGATCAAGCTGCTGCTGCCGAGGCTGCTCAAGCTCATCAACATGATTCCGTGGAAGAGTCGCTACTCGGCTACCGTCATCTTTACCGTCATTATGCTGGTCGACGGCGTCATGACGCTGCAATCGCTCGACTACTGGTACCAGCGCGTCAACGGCACGGAGCCGGATATTCCCGTCGCGCAGTTCTACGGCAAATATTTTGATAACGACTACATGGAGAACCGTTTCCAGAGCATGACCATGAGCCCCAAGGATGCGACGCGCGTGTAGCGCCACGCAATGCCGAGATTTTCCAACGCACAGAAAAGCCCGCTGGCAGACTGATGAACTGCCAGCGGGCTTTTTGTTGGCGAGTGCCGCTGCCGGCCTTACGCCTCGCGCTCGACCTCGCTCACACACTCATTTTTGATGGTACCGACGAGCGCCTGCAGCGCATCGACCACATGCGGGCGAATGTCTCCGCCAATGAGCACGAGCATGATGTCGTCGCCCACGGTAAGCTCGCCACTCGCCAGCCACACGCGCACATAGCCGATACCCGGCATCGCGCGCGTTGCCTCGATAGCGGCCTGCACCTTTTCGGCATCGAAGCCAAACACCATGCCGCCCACCTTATGTCCAGGCGCCACACCATCCGTCTCGACCCCACGCACCTCGGACTTAGGCGTCGCGCGCACCACGCCGTTGTGTGTCAGGTACATCCCACAATCAGCCGCCGAAACATCGGCCTTGGCTTCGCGCAGCCAAGCATCAACCGAAGGCATCGATTTGCCGTTCTCAAGCATCATTTCTCCTTTTGATTTCCAGGGTAGTCTTTTTGGGACGGGGCCCGGATACTTTATTCCTCGACCGGCGTGAGCACCATGACGGCGCGCGTATTGCTAAATGACAGCGAACGGCAGGTCACAAGCGTTACGACCTTGGTTGCCGAAGCGACACGCTCGGTGGCGTCGCTCGCCACGGCCGAGGCACCGTTGAGCATCTCGGACAGGTAATTCTTCAGTCCGTCATCGCCCTCAAAGTTGGGCGTGCGCGCCTTGGCATACGTGTCCTCGACCACCTTGGTCGCCAGCGGGCGCAACTTATACGTCGCATCGCGCGTGATGTAGTACACGTATTCCATGCTGTCGAACGTCGCTTGATCGGTCGTATCCGAAATCACGTTGAACATCGAACCGTCGTTCATATGATGACCGTAAATCGTGGTCTGCTGATCCACCATGCCCGGCGCGGTGTCGTCGCTATCCAAGAAGATGGCTCCCGAGGCATTGGCGGTGCCGTCGAACAGCGTGTTGAGGTACTTGGAATTGTTGTTGGTCTGCACCACGGGGTAGTTGATGTTAGTGCCGGGCGCGTAAATCCAACCCACAACCTCGGGATTTGTCTGGGCAAGCGCGTTGAAGTCGATAATCGGCACGCCGCTGGCGTCCTTGTCACTCACATATTGCTTTTCGATCTTTTGATACGACTCGCTCGCCTGCTTGTAGCCAATCTGCGCGTTGATAAAGATGGCGGCAGCGGCAACGATCAGGCCGATGCCGATGATGATGAGCAGAATGGGAATGACGGAGCGGCGCTTTTTGCGCGGCGGCTCGGTATAGCTCGATGGCGCGGTATGCGCCGAAGAGCGAGGTGACTTCTTGGCCGTACTGTATGACGAAGGGCGATATGCAGCCGGCGTATCCTGACGGCGATGCTTCGCCGGCGTCACGGGACGCGGCGCGCGCGGCTGCTGAGGAGAGGATGTCCGACCCTGCTGCGGCGCGCGGGCTGCTCCCGACTTGGCTGGATCGGGAATCCGAGAAGCCGAAAAACGCTTTCCCTGATAGTCGGACATGGCTCTCCTTATGCTGCAAATGGACTGGCAGAGCGCTTAGGCGTCAGCCATCTCCTGTTTCATCTTCTCGATAACCTTGCGGTACTCGGGGTCGCAGGCGCCCAGGATCTGCGTGGCGTAAATGGCAGCGTTCTTGGCACCGTTGATGGCCACACAGGCAACGGGCACGCCCGAGGGCATCTGCACCATCGACAGCAGCGAGTCCATACCACCCAGATCGCTCGTCTTCATAGGCACGCCGATAACCGGCAGCGGCGTAAACGCAGCCACGACACCGCCCAGGTGAGCAGCCTTGCCGGCGGCAGCGATAATCACCTTGATGCCGCGGTCGGCAGCAGTCGAGGCCCACTCGTGGACCTTTGCCGGCGTGCGATGCGCACTCGCGATCACGAGCTCGTAGGGCACACCCAGCGCCTCGAGCTCGGCGGTGCAACCTTCCATAACGCCCAGATCGGACTTGGAGCCCATGATGATCCCGACAACCGGCTTCTGATCTGCCATAAACAAAGACCTCCTGTTGAGAGCGGTGACGCGGCGAATCCGCGCCCCTTAACTACTGAGAGTAGTATAGCTGCTCCCGTCCCTGCGGTCTGTGGGTGCTCTGCGGCGGCCCGGTGTTTTCATCTTCACTCCGGTTGCTGCGCAAAGTCGTTCAGATGAAAACACCGG